>JAODMA010000132.1 GCA_025464545.1 Arthrobacter sp.
GATGGCGGGGGAGGATCCGGAGTTTGCCGCGGAGGTGCCGGAGCTTGAGGCGGCGCTGGAAACGGCCGCGGCAAAGCTGCGCCGGCTGCTGATCCCGCGGGATCCGGACGATGCCCGCAACGTGATCCTTGAGGTCAAGGGCGGTGAGGGCGGCGACGAGGCGGCCCTGTTTGCCGCCGACCTGCTGCGGATGTACACCCGCTACGCCGAATCCCGCGGCTGGAAGACCGAGATGATTTCGGCCAACGAGTCGGACCTTGGCGGGTACAAGGACGTGCAGGTTGCCATTAAGGGCAGCTCGAACGACCCGGCCGAGGGCGTCTATGCGCGGCTCAAGTTTGAAGGCGGCGTGCACCGCGTGCAACGCGTCCCTGTGACGGAATCCCAGGGCCGCATCCACACCTCCGCCGCCGGGGTGCTGGTGCTCCCCGAAGTGGACGAGCCCGAGGAACTCGAGATCAACCAGAACGATCTCAAGATCGACGTCTACCGTTCCTCGGGACCGGGCGGGCAGTCCGTCAACACGACCGACTCGGCTGTCCGCATCACCCACCTTCCCACCGGGATCGTGGTGGCCATGCAGAACGAGAAGTCGCAGCTGCAGAACCGTGAGGCCGGGATGCGCGTGCTGCGCGCCCGTATCCTGGCGCACCAGCAGGAGCAGATTGACGCCGAGAACTCGGCCCAGCGCAAGTCGCAGATCCGCACCATGGACCGTTCCGAGCGGATCCGCACCTACAACTACCCGGAAAACCGGATTGCTGACCACCGCACCGGTTACAAGGCCTACAACCTGGACCAGGTCATGAACGGTGACCTGGAACCGGTTATCCAGTCGGCAATCGAACTGGACGAGCAGTCCCGGCTCGACGCCATCGGCGAATAAGCCCCAAGGAACCGTTGCCGATGACAGAGGGCCCCGGGCCGAGCCTTGCGAAGGCGGTCCGCGACGCGACTGCCGTGCTGGCCGCCGCCGGCGTGCCCAGCCCGCGGGTTGACGCCGAACTCCTCGCCGAACACCTCCTCGGCGTCGGGCTCGGCCGGCTCCGCGCGCTGATGTTGGGCGACACCCCGGCGCCGGAGGGCTATGCCGACCTCGTGGCCGAGCGCGCCAGGCGCATTCCGCTGCAGCACATCACGGGCGTGGCGCACTTCCGGTACCTGGAACTAGCCGTCGGCCCGGGGGTGTTCATTCCCCGCCCGGAAACCGAATCCGTGGTGCAGTTGGTGCTGGACTGGCTCAAAGACAGGGGCCGGCTGCCGGGGATGGCACATCCCAAGGTCGTGGACCTGGGCACCGGATCCGGTGCCATCGCCGGTTCGATCGCCCATGAGGTGCCGGGCGCCGAGGTCCACGCGGTGGAGTTCAGCGAGTTTGCCCACGCGTGGGCCGCAAAGAACCTGCTGCCCCTCGGCGTTCTCCTGGTCCGTGGCGATCTGCGCAATGCCCTCCCCGAGCACAACGGCAGCTTCGACGTCGTGGTGTCAAACCCCCCGTACATTCCTGCCGAAGCGATCCCGAACGAGCCCGAAGTGGCGCTGCACGACCCGCCCGAGGCACTTTACGGCGGGGGAGCGGACGGCATGGAACTTCCGACGGCGGCAGCGGCCTCAGCCGCCCGGCTCCTGGCGCCAGGGGGGTACTTCGTGATGGAACACGCCGAAGTCCAGGCGGGCCGGATAGCCGGCATGCTGGAGCGCAGCGGACTCTGGACCGAGGTGACCACGCACCTGGACCTCAACGGCAAGGAACGGGCAACGAGCGCGGTCCTCGCGCCAGGGCCTCGCGGACAGAGCAGCCCTGAAGTGATGAAAGAATAGGGCAGTGACGACTAGCTACGATTGCACGGCAGCTGAGCAGCGGGCCGCAGGACTGGAGCACGCCCAGCGGGCCATCCGGGAACACAAGTGCGTGGTCTTCCCTACGGACACCGTGTATGGGATCGCCGCCGACGCCTTCTCGCCCGTGGCCGTAACCCTGCTGCTTGCGTCCAAAGGCCGGAGCCGGAAGATGCCGCCGCCCGTGCTCATTCCCAGGCTCAACGCCCTCGACGGCCTCGCCACCGACGTCCCGGCAGAGGCCAGGCGTCTCGCCGAAGCCTTCTGGCCCGGCGGCCTGACCCTGATCCTGCATGCCCAGCCCTCGCTTGACTGGGACCTCGGGGAGACCAAGGGCACCGTGGCGCTGCGGATCCCGGCGGACGACGTGGCCCAGGACCTCCTGACCATCACCGGCCCGCTGGCGGTTTCCTCCGCGAACCGCACCGGACATCCGGCAGCGCAGACGGCGGCCGAGGCCGAAGCACAGCTCGCCGAGTCCGTCGAGGTTTATCTGGAAGACGGGCACCGTCCCGTGGAAGGCTTCGAAGCCCTGCCTTCCACCATCGTCGACGCCACCGTCGTGCCGCTGCGGGTGGTCCGCCAGGGTGCCATCAGCCTGGAACGCCTGCGGGATGTGGTCCCCGGACTGCTGGACGTGGACGGCCACACCCCGGCCGGGCCGGACCAGGACACGGCAGGGTCCGGCGAGCCCGCCGGTACGACATGACCCTGCCGCGCCAGCACGTCCCCTTCCTCGAGGTGGACGCGACGCCGGTGACCGTTGAAGAACTGACGGACCTGATCGACGGGTTCATCGCCGAGGGCGGCAGCAGGACGATTGTGGGCCACAACCTGCACAGCGTGACCCTGCTGCATTCCGACCCCGGCTTCCGTTCCTTCTACGAGCAGAGCGATGTGGTGCTCATCGATGGCGCCCCGGTGCTGTGGCTCTGGGCGAAGAGCATGGAGGGCGATGGCGCCAAGGAACGCTCGATGGACTACCGGCTGGGTTCCACCGACTGGATCCCCGCGCTGGAAAAGGTCAAGGGGCTTGAGCGCATCGCCGTCGTCGGCGCCGGCGCCCAGGCCAACGCGCAGGCCGTAGCGCGGCTCCAGGCCGTCGTCCCCCAGGCGCGAGTGGACGGAATGCCCGGCGAGGATTGGAATGACGAGCTGGAAGCGCAGGCCGTCGCGTGGCTGCGGGAGCTGCGCCCGCAGCTGGTCCTGCTGGGACTCGGGATGCCGCTGCAGGAACATGTGCTCCAGCGCAACATGGCCTCGCTGCCGCCGGCGGTCTACTGCACCGTGGGCGGTGCCATTGAACAGATCGCGGGGATCCAGAAACTCGCCCCGCGCTGGATCGGCCGCCTCGGACTTGAGTGGGCCTGGCGCCTTCTGCTGCACCCGAAGCGGGTGGCGTATCGGGTTTTCGGCGAGCCCTGGGTGCTGATGGGGCTGCTGGTCCGGCGGCAGCTACGCCAGCGCCTGCGGGAACGCGGGCAGCGCTAGAACCTCTGGTCCTCCAGGGGGCCGAAGCCCTTGCCGCGGAGGCCGGTGGAAAAGGCCCGGAACCAGCCGGCGAGGCCGCGGAAGTCACCGCGGCGCAGGAAATACCCGAG
>JAODMA010000143.1 GCA_025464545.1 Arthrobacter sp.
GGGCGCCGGAGGCTTTGACGTTGATCATGGTCTGGCCGATCATCGCGCAGCCGCCCATGCCGCCGAAGAAGCCGGTCACTACGTTCGCCACGCCCTGGCCCCAGGCCTCCCGGGTCTTGGAGGAACGCGTGTCCGTGATGTCGTCGACCAGCTTTGCCGTCATGAGCGATTCGAGCAGGCCCACGCAGGCCATAGCCAGGGCGAACGGAAAAATGACCTGCAGCATCTCCAGCGTGAACGGGACGTTCGGCACGAACAGGGTCGGCAAGGATTCCGGCAGCGCTCCCTTGTCACCTACGGTAGGGACGGCGACGACGGCCAGCACCGTGATGAGGGTCAGGACCACGATCGCGACAAGCGGCGCGGGGATAGCCACAGTGAGCTTCGGCAGCCCGAAGACGATCAGCAGTCCCAGTGCCGTGAGCGGGTAAACCAGCCAAGGGACGCCGATCAGCTCGGGGACCTGGGAAAGAAACACCAGGATCGCCAGGGCGTTAACGAAGCCGACCATGACCGAACGCGGGATGAAGCGCATCAGCTTCGCCACTCCGGTGAGCCCCAAAACGACCTGCAAGATGCCGGCAAGCATCACCGCGGCCACGAGGTAGTCCAGCCCGTGGGACTTGACCAGCGGTGCGATCACGAGCGCGACGGCGCCGGTGGCGGCGGAAATCATCGCTGGACGGCCGCCGACGAAGGCGATCGTGACAGCCATCGTGAAGGAGGCGAAGAGCCCGATCCGCGGGTCCACGCCGGCGATGATCGAGAAGGCGATCGCCTCCGGGATCAGCGCGAGTGCGACGACGAGACCGCCGAGGACCTCGGTCTTCAGCCGGCGCGGGGACAGCAAAGTGCCCCGGACCGACTGAAGCTGCTCGGGGGTGAGGGCGGCGGGAGGGCTGGCGGTCGTGGCCATTGCAGGCTCCGTTCAGGCTCGGTTGAGACGCAGCACCGCGCCAGAAGGGGTATCCGGATAGCAAGGGGCACCGGCCGGAGCGGCTGCAGCTCGCCCTGCGCCTTAGATTCTACCGCGAGGCTCGTGGGCCCGCTTGGCCCCTCGCCCTGGCACGCGGTTAAGACGTCTGACATATTGCGACACCTCCTGGTCACGAATTGGCTCCCGCGCCGCCGCAATGCCACCATGCTTGGATGCTTGAGGCAACCAAATCACCACAGTCCGCCCCGGAGACCCGCGCTGCCGCGGCCCCGGTCAATCCCGCCCTTGCCGCCGAGGCCAAGATCGCCCGGATCGCGGTCACCGTCTTCCCGCTGCTGGTCATGGTCGCAGGGGTCGCCGGCTACCTGCTGCCCGATGCCTTCAAGCCGCTCGGCCCCAGCGTGCCGTACCTGCTGGGCATCATAATGTTCTGCATGGGCCTGACCCTGACCCCGCCGGACTTCGCCTCCGTGGCCAAGCGCCCCTGGGCTGTGGTCCTCGGGATCGTGGCGCACTACGTCATCATGCCCGGCGCCGGTTGGCTGATCGCCGTCGCCCTGGACCTGCCACCGGAACTGGCGGTCGGCCTGATCCTGGTCGGCTGCGCACCCTCGGGCACCGCGTCCAATGTGATGGCGTTCCTGGCCAAGGGCGACGTGGCCCTTTCGGTGGCCGTCGCCTCCGTCTCCACCTTGATCGCCCCGATTGTGACGCCGCTGCTGGTGCTGTTCCTTGCCGGGTCCTACCTGCAGATCGATGCCGCCGCCATGGTCCAGGACATCGTCAAGACCGTCCTGCTGCCGGTGATCGCCGGACTACTGGCCCGCCTGTTCCTCAAGAAGCTCGTAGCGAAGGTGTTGCCCGTCCTGCCGTGGGCCTCCGCCGTCGTTATTTCGTTGATCGTGGCGGTAGTGGTGGCCGGGAGCGCCGGCAAGATCGTCGCTGCCGGGGGCATCGTGTTCCTCGCGGTGGTGCTGCACAACGGCTTCGGCCTGGGCCTGGGGTACCTGGCGGGCAAGCTGGGGCGCCTGGATGACAAGGCACGCCGGGCGCTGGCCTTCGAGGTCGGCATGCAGAATTCGGGCCTGGCCGCCACGCTGGCTACGGCGCACTTCAGCCCGCTGACCGCGCTGCCCTCGGCGGTGTTCTCGGTCTGGCACAACATCTCCGGCGCGATCGTCGCCGCCTGGCTGGCGCGGCGTCCGCTGCGCGACGCCTAGGGGTTCTGAGCTCAGGCGCCCAGGCGGTCAGGCTCCACGCAAATCAGCCGCGCAGGCGGCGGGCCAGGGTGGCGACTGCCTGCTCGAAAAGGGCGCCGGCCCCGTCCGGGCTTCGTGTTCCCGGCGGCAGCACGTCGACGCCGTCCGTGTCCAGGGTGTCCGAGAAGACCAGCTGCGCCACTCCCCGTGCGGCGAGTTCGGCCATGGTCTCGAGGTCGCCTCGGCTCCGGTCCGCCGGAACGGAGCCGAGGATGACGCCGTCGGCCCCGCCGGAAAGCATGAACGCCCGCCAGCTTTCACCCACGAGAATGACCGGCTGGTAACCATAGCGCAGGAGGATCCCTGCCGCCGCGGTGGCCAGCGCCCGGTCCCAGGCATCGTCGAGGTCCATGACGGCCACAGCAACGAGGTCCGTCCGCCCGCGGCGCATCCCCCGGGCGGCCCGGTTCGGGACGTAGCCGAGTTCCCGGGCCGCGGCGTGGACGCGGTCCTGCGTGGGCCGGCTGATCCGGGTGGTTCCGCCCAGCCGCCCGGAGAGCACGTACGAGACAGTGGTCAGGGACACCCCTGCCGCCTCCGCCACGTCTCGTATGGTGGGCGTGGATCCATACCGCACTGTTTGCTCCCGGGGACTTCCCCGCCACGAAACCCTGGCGGTCCTGAAAATTGCGTTCCGGGTTGAACCTTAGCGGGTGGGGCTCCCGTCCGAGCCCTGGTGGAGGTTTTTGGTGAACGCGAGCGGACCGAAGGTTTCAGGGTCGGCGGACAGTTGAACTGCGGCTCGTAGCCGGCGCTGAGGTACAGGTGCTTTGCCTCGGGCAGCGGCTTCCACGGCGCGAAGGCCCGGCAACTGGCGGACCAGTGGCGCGCGGAGGCCAAGGAAAAGGGCCTCTCCATCCACCAGTTCGTCTCCGCGAAGACGACCCGCGGCGACTCCACCTCGCGGCGCCGGTCCGCTCCCGCACCCCACCGCGGATCAATCCGCACATCCGGCTGCAGCTGACCGTCTGGGAGCAGCTCCGCTAGCCGGTTCCTCCGGCACGCGGGACGGGGCGCAGCCCTCGACACGTTGCGGGGGCGCCGCTAGGTTGTGGAGGGAACGGAACAACCCCGCAGTCCCGGAACTGGAGGCACCCATGGCCGAACGAGTTGTCGCTGATGTAATCGTCGATCGGCTGAAATCCTGGGGCGTGGACCGTGTCTTCGGCTACAGCGGCGACGGCATCAACGGCTTCATGGGCGCCCTGCGCCGCGCCAGAGCGGACATCGAGTTCGTGCAGGCGCGGCACGAGGAGACTGCCGCTTTCATGGCCGTGGGACACGCCAAGTACACGGGCCGGGTCGGCGTCGTGACCTCCACCCAGGGCCCCGGCGCCGTCCACCTCCTCAACGGACTCTATGACGCCAAGCTCGACGGCGTGCCGGTGGTCGCGATCGTGGGGCAGCAGACGCGCAGCGTGCTGGGCTCGGCCTACATGCAGGAAATCGACCTCGCGACCCTGTTCAAGGACGTCGCCGCCCAGTTCGCCCAGCAGGTGAGCGCCCCGGAACAGCTCCCCATGGTGCTGGACCGGGCCTTCCGGACAGCCCTCGCCACCCGCTCCCCCTGCGTGGTGATCGTCCCCCACGACATCCAGTCCGCCCCCGCCCCGGAGCTGGCACAGGAACACGGAATCGTGGTCACCGCGCCGCGTTGGGGCAGCGCGGTAGCCGTCCCCCGCGAGGAGGACCTGGACGCCGCCGCGGAAATCCTCAACGCGGGCGAGAAGGTGGCGCTGCTGGTGGGGCAGGGCGCCCGGAACGCCAGAGACGAAGTCGTGGCCATCGCCGAGAAACTCGGCGCCGGGATCGCGACCAGCCTGCTCGGTAAACCCTACGTGGACGAGACGCTGCCCTTCGCGGCCGGAACCATGGGACATCTGGGCAGCACGGCGAGCGCACACCTCCTGGGCAACTGCGACACCCTGCTCATCGTCGGATCCAACGATCCCTGGACCGAGTTCTACCCGCCTCCCGGCGCGGCCCGGGCCGTCCAGATCGACCTCGACGAGCGCAAGATCGGCAACCGGTACCCGGTGGAGGCCGGCCTGCCGGGCGATGCCGCACGCACCCTCACCGCGCTGATGGGACGTCTCCGCCAACGGGGTCCCGCACCATGGCGGGAGGACGTCGAAAGCGAAGTACGCAGCTGGCACCGGCTCCGCAGCGAGCGGGCCGCAGTTCCGGCTCGGCCGGTTAATCCCGAACGGGTCGTTCGTGAGCTCAACGGGCGGCTCCCGGACAACGCCATGGTGAGCGTCGACGTCGGCAGTTGCGTGTACTGGTATGCCCGGCAGCTGGTGCTTCCGCCGGGCGTTCCGGCGCACCTGTCCGGGACGCTGGCGAGCATGGGTTGCTCCATCCCCTACGGGCTGGCCGCGAAGCTTGCCCACCCGGACCGGCCGCTCGTGGCGCTGTCCGGTGACGGCGGGATGCAGATGGCCGGCGTCGCGGAACTGATCACCGTTGCCCATCGCTGGCGCGACTGGCAGGATGCGCGCTTTGTGGTCTGCGTCTTCAACAACCGCGACCTGGCCGAGGTGACGTGGGAGCAACGCGAGACGGAGAGCGAACCGAGGTTCCGGGACAGCCAGGAACTGCCCGACTTCCCCTTCGCGGGCTACGGCGAGCTGCTCGGCCTGACCGGTATCAGGGTTGAAGCTCCGGAGCAGCTCGCCGACGCCTGGGAACGTGCCTTTGCAGCGGACCGGCCGGTGGTGCTTGAGGTCATGACCGACCCGGATGTCCCGCTGCTGCCACCGTTCCCCGCGGGCGGCGAGAAAGCCGAGAACATGCGGATCGCCCTCGCCGCCGAAGGCGAGGACGGCCGCGGAGCTTCCCGGCTGCTGGAGATTTACGCCGCCCAGGAAGAGAAGCAGTAGGGCTGCTTCGTGGGCAGGCCGGCCGGGTGAGCTCGGACTTCGCGACCGTCTCGAAATAAGGGGATGCCGGAGGTCACGGCGCTTCATGAGAGCACCGCGGAGATGAACCGTCGGGGCTCAGTGTTACCTGGGGTTTCCCAGCGTGACGCGCTGGGAAGGAAATCTGCGCCGCAAGGCATTACTGACCTAGCCTGCTAAGTAAGCCCACGGAACACAGGAGGTGTGGGACTTTGTCGAAGACCACGCGCCGGACAACTCACCGGCTCAGCATCGACGCGCCAGGTGAGCTGATCTTCCGCATGTTGCGGGACTCCTCGCACTGGCCGTACCTGGA
>JAODMA010000064.1 GCA_025464545.1 Arthrobacter sp.
CGGCCCTGAAGCCGCCGTCATGGTGGACCTGCGCCTGCCGTTCTAGCAGAACCTGCTCCTGATCGCCAAAGCCTAAGGCGTCTAGGTCAACCAGCTCAACGTGATGATCCTGGACCGTGACCGGCACCGCCCGCTCGTCGAGGAAATCCGCGAAGCCGGTGCACGCACCAAATTCATCATGGACGGCGACGTCGCCGGCGCCATCGCGGCGGCGCGCTCCGGCACGGGCGTTGACGCGCTGTTGGGTATCGGCGGCACGCCGGAAGGCATTGTTGCGGCCTGCGCCATCAAATCCCTCGGCGGCGTGATCCAGGGACGCCTGTGGCCCACGAGCGATGACGAAAAGCAGAAGGCCATCGACGCCGGCCACGACCTCGAGCGGGTGCTGTCCACCAACGACCTGGTCTCCAGCGACAACTGCTACTTCGCGGCCACCGGCATCACCGACGGCGACCTGCTGCGCGGCGTGCGCTATTCCAAGGACAAGGTCCTCACCCAGTCCATCGTGATGCGGTCCAAGTCCGGCACCATCCGGTTCGTGGACGGCGAGCACCAGGCCAGCAAGTGGGAGGGCTACGCCCGCAAGGGCTAGGCCGCCGCGGGCCAGCTCCGCAGCAAACCAGCACCACCGGATCCCGGGACGCCTTTAGCGCCCGGGATCCGCTGCGTCCGGGGCCGGTGCCGGTTCCTCGCGGGGGGACATGTCCGGTGGCTGGAGGACGTGCCGGTCCACCCGCGACCTACGCAGCGGAGGACATGTCCAGTGGTCGCGCCGGGGAATGGGCAGATTGGCATTCTGTCCGTTGGCCAGGCCCAGCGGGGGACATGTCCGGTGGAGGGAAAGCGGGCCAGGCGCACCGTTAGCGGCGGATGGCTTTGAGCTTGCCCCTCAACGGACGGAGCTTCGCGGGGATCGTCTTCGCGGCCTGCGCAGCCCGGCGGGCGAGCTGGTACCCGGCGTAGCGGAGCTTCTGCACCGGCAGGTCCCAGGTGCCCGGGTACTCGACCCCGCGTCCGCCGAACGATTTCTTGAACGCCGTGAAACCGGCCCATTTGTGGTCCGGCTGGCCTTCGGGGGCCACGCCCCAGAGGTCCACGTGCTTCAGGCCCTTCTCCTTGGCATCGGCCATCAGGGTCACCAGCAAGGGAATCCCGGCACTGAGCTTGCGGTGGGTGTCATCCAGCGCGGCGTGCGCGTAGGTGCGGGTATCCGCCGAATCGTACGCCAGGGCGGCAGCGATGGGAGAGCCCTCCAGTTCGGCGATGAACAGGGTCGCGGCCCCGGCCGGCATCAGGGAACGGGCCACCTCGCTCAGGTACTCATCGCTTTGGGGCTTGAAACCGTTGCGTGCGGCCGTCATGTGCAGGAACTCCAGCAACACTGCGATCTCGGCCGGATCCTGACTGGAACGGAACGTCACGCCCTTCTTATGGATGTTCCGGTACAGGTTGCGGTTCACCGGCTTCATATCGGCCAGGACTTCCTTGAAGTCACGGTCAAGGTCCACGATCCAGCTGAGCTCGGGCTGCTGGTTCACCGGGGCGGGCAGCAGGCCGCGGCCGCGCAGCACGGCGGTGGCGTCCGGGACTGACAGGCCGGCACTTACCGGCTCGATCCGGACCAACATCGCGCCGCGGCGGCGGGCCAGATCCGTCAGCGCCGCCAGCGCAGCGTCGAACGCTTCCAGCGATGCGGCCACCGGGCCGTAAGGCGCGTACAGCAGCTTTCCGGCCGGGTTCGACTCCTCGACCGCCAGGAAGCTCCAGCCCGGCCCGGACTCTTCATGGACGGTCCGTCCCAGGGCGCGAAGGAAGTCGGCCCACTGGGGGCCCTGCAGGAAATAGTCCACGGTTCTCAGGCCTTCAATCCAGTGGTGACGGCAAACGCCAGGGCAGTCCCGGTGGCGCCGGAGACGGCGTGCACATTGACCGGGGCCTCGGCGGCGGGCAGGAACGCGCTCGCGCCGCGCTCCAGCCGAAGCTCGCCCTTGGGGGAGTCAAGCAGGACGGCGCCGGCGACGACGATGATCACGGCGGCGCCGGATTGCGCCAGCGGGACCGGCCCCCCGCCGGGCTCAAGCTCCACCCGCTGCAGCTGGAACTCCCGGAACGGGGGACGGAAGAGTTCCTGGCCCAGCATCGTGGTCTCGGCGTCAAGCATCGGCACCCCGACGGCCTCGAACGCCACGGTCTGGAGGAGTTCCGGCACATCCACGAACTTGGGCGTCAGCCCCCCGCGGAGCACGTTGTCGGAGGAGGCCATGACCTCGATCCCGAGCCCGCGGAGGTACGCATGCACATTGCCGGCCGGCAGGTACACGGCCTCACCCGGCGCCAGCGAGATCCGGTTCAGCAGCAGCGAGATCAGCACGCCCGGGTCTCCGGGGTACTCGTGGTTGAGGTTCACGACGGTGGTCAGCTCCGCCACGTGCCCTGCCATCGGCGCGCCGGAGACAAGGGCCGCGACGATCATCGCCGTGGCGTGCGAGACGTCCTCGCCGCCGGCGATCAGCCTTTCGAAGGCGGAACGGAGACCGGCGGACTCGTCGGGCTGCGCCAAATCGGCCAGCAACCGGGGAAGCAACGGCGGCAGCTCGAGCCCGGCCAGGTCAAAGCAGGCGGCCAGATGCAGGAAAACGGCCCGCGACGCCGCCGCCGGCCGGAAGCCGCACAGCGCCTCGAAGTCCGTCAGCGCGAGGATCATTTCAGGCTTGTGGTTGTCGTCCTTGTAGTTGCGCCCGGTGGCAGCAGGGTCGATGCCGGCGGCCTCCTCACGCGCATAGCCTTCCCGCGCCTGCTCCAGCGTCGGGTGGACCTGCAGGGAGAGCGGATGCTCGGCCGCGAGGACCTTAAGCAGGAACGGCAGACGGGGTCCGAATTCGGCGATGCTCTCGCCGCCCAGATGGTGTGCCGGATCCTCCGCGATCAGGGCGTCCAGCCGCCGGCGTCCGTCGTCGTCGGAGCCCGCGGCGTGCGCCCCGCCGGAGCCGGCTGCCGCGTACGAGAGCGCCACGGACGGGGAGTCCGGATGCGCGCCGATCCACAGCTCTGCCTCGGGGCCGCCGGAGGCGGGCCTGCCGAGCAGGTGCGCGATCGCCGTCGTGGAACCCCAGGCGTAGGGCCGGAGGACGTTCTCTAGTTCGTACACTGCCTGGTCCCTATCTGGTGAATAACGGTCGGTTGGTAAAGCGGTGGAGCCTAGAGCGGCGCGCACAGGCCGTTGGTGGCGACGAGGTCGCGGATGGACTGTTCGTCGCCCTGGCGCTTGAAAGCGTTAAGCATTTCTTCCGTGATCGGCTCGCCGTCCGGCGTCGTTGTCACCGGGGTGAAGTCCGACGGCGACGCCGCGGGCTGGGTGCCGGGCGCGGGACCGGCGGCGGAGAGCGGTCCGGGCGCCGCCGGCTGCGGCCGCACGCTGTCTTCGGCCGAAGCCGATGCCTTCGCGGCGAGGAGCTGGTCCACCCGGTCATGGATGACGTCAAAGTCCGGAACCGTGGAGAAGGAGACGTCGAAGTCCGGCGGGCCGATGGTCAGCCGGCCCACGTCCTGGCCCTTGGCCTTCGTGGCCAGGTCCACGAAACTCCCGAGCTGGCTCGCGGAAATGTTGGAGTCCACCACCTTGGTGCCCGCCTTGGCAATGTCTTCGAACTTCGAGAGCAGCGTGGCCGGATCGAGCTGCTCGAGCATGGCCTGCTGAACGCACTGCTGCCGCTGGATCCGGGCGTAGTCGTCCACGAATTCCCGGGAACGGCCGTACCAGAGGGCGTGGTAGCCGTCCAGGGTCTGGTCTCCGGCCGGGATCCAGCCCAGCGGCATCCCATGGATGCCGTTGGCCTCGTCCACCATGTCACCGCTCATGGGGACCCAGCCGCCGGCCTTGATCCTGATGCCGCCCATCGCGTCGATGAGCTTGGAGAAGCCCTCCATGTCCACCAGCACATAGGCCTGGACCTTGATGCCGAGCGTGCCGGAAACCGCCTCCAGCGTCGCCTGGGCCCCGGGGTCCTGCGCGCCGGGGTAGAGGTCCTGGTGCTCGTTGGTGACTTCGGTATTGATGGCGTTGATGAGGCAGTCGTCGCCGCAGTCGTAGCCGTCGGGGTAGATGCTGCGCATGTGTGAGTCTTCGCTGAACTGCGCTTTCTGGAGGTTCCGCGGGACCGAAATGATGGCTGTCTTGCCGGTCTTGGCGTCAACGCTGATGACGGAAAGGCTGTCCGGGCGGCGCCCCGTGCGGTCCGCCCCGGCGTCGCCACCCATCATGAGGAAGTTGTACCGGCCCTCGGACGGTTCGATCGTGGGGCCGTTGGAGAAGATGCTCCCGATCGCGTCGCGTCCGACGTTGAGCAGGTAGGCCGCGTAGCCGAGGGAACCGCTGCCGAGAACCATCGCCAGCACCAGGGCCACGACGACGGCGGACCGCACCTTGGGCTTCAGCAGCACAGGGCGGATCAGGCGCAGGGTGTTGTAGAACAGGGCGGCCCAGCCGAGGGCGAGGGCCGCGAGGCCAATGACGAGCAGGAGCAAAGCGATGGGGTTGGTGATCAGGTTGATCAGCGTTGAACGCGCTGTCAGGATCA
>JAODMA010000186.1 GCA_025464545.1 Arthrobacter sp.
AGACGAACCGCCGCCGCGAGATCCAGGTCAAATACAACACCGAGCGCGGAATCGACCCGCAGCCGCTGCGGAAGAAGATTGCGGACATCACGGACCAGATCGCCAAGGAGGACGCGGACACCCGCGAACTGCTGGCCGCTTCGGGCAAGGCGCGGGGCAAGGGCAAGGGCGCTTCGAAGGTGCGGGCCGACGGGCTCGCGGCCGCTCCGGCCGAGGACCTCGTGGGGCTGATCGAACAACTTACGGAGCAGATGCACGCGGCGGCCGGAGAACTCCAGTTCGAGCTCGCCGCCCGCCTCCGCGACGAGGTCGGTGAGCTGAAGAAGGAACTCCGTCAGATGCAGTCCGCCGGGCATGCCTAGGGTAAAGTGGGTCGAACGTAGGGGAGTATCCCAAGCGCTACGATCGTCAACACGCACGGCATAGATGCCTTGCCGGGCGTAGCGGGCAGCCAGGCAGTACCACGCCGGGGCAGTCGGAGAGACTTACACCGCTCAGTCGCACCCTGCGAAAGGTATCTTCGTGCCCGAACTTCCTATCTGGTTCGAGGTCGGCTCTTTTGTCGTCCTCGGCATCATCCTCGCCATCGACCTGCTACTGGTCCTGAAGCGCCCGCATGAGCCTTCCATGAAGGAGGCCGGACTGTGGGTTTCCTTCTACATCGCCTTGGCGCTGGCTTTCGCGGCCGCCATGTTCGCCTTCACCGGCCCCGAATACGGCGGACAGTTCCTCGCCGGCTGGGTGACCGAGTACAGCCTGAGCATCGATAACCTGTTCGTGTTCATCATTATCATGGCCCGCTTCTCGGTACCGCGTAAGTACCAGCAGGAAGTGCTCATGGTGGGCATCATCATCGCGCTGATCCTCCGCGGCATCTTCATTCTGCTCGGCGCCATCGTGATCGAACAGTTCAGCTGGGTCTTCTACATCTTCGGCGCCTTCCTGCTCTGGACTGCCTGGAAGCAGGCCCAGGATGAGGGCGAGGACGAGGAAGACACCGAAAACCCGCTGATCGCCCGGATCCGCAAGGTCCTGCCGATGTCGGAGAAGTTCGACGGCGGCAAGCTCCGCACCGTCGTGGACGGCAAAAAGGTCTTCACTCCGATGCTGATCGTCTTCGTGACCATCGGCATGACGGACCTGCTCTTCGCCGTCGACTCCATCCCGGCCATCTTCGGCCTCACCCAGAGCGCCTTCATCGTCTTCACCGCGAACATCTTCGCCCTGATGGGTCTGCGTCAGCTGTACTTCCTGCTGGGCGGCCTGATGAACCGCCTTATCTACTTGAAGCACGCGCTGTCCGTGATTCTGGCGTTCATCGGCGTCAAGCTCGTCCTGCACGCCATGCACGTCAACGAATTGCCGTTCATCAACGGCGGCCAGCACATTGAGTGGGCGCCCGAGATCCCGACGTACGTCTCCCTCGGCGTGATCATCGGCACGATCATCGTGGCGGTCATTGCCAGCCTGGCCAGCTCCAAGGCCTCCAAGGCGAAGCTGGACGCCCGCCTCGAAGAGGACTCCCGCAAGAGCCTTAGCGACGCCGAGTAACTCGGCTCGTCCGGCTAAGCTCGGACCGTGAAAATATTTGAAGCAGCAGCACCCGGCGGTACGGTGCTGGATCCCCGACGGGTCCAGCGCCGTACCGTTTCGGTGTTAAGCGCAGCCCAGCTCCTCAGCGGCGTGGGCAGCGGTGCCAGTCTTTCCGTCGGGTCCCTGCTGGCCGTGCAGCTCTCGGGCTCCAACGCCTGGGCCGGTTCGGTCACCACGGCCGTGACGCTTGCCGCCGCCGTCGCGGCTCTCCCGCTGGCGGGGCTGGCGGGCCGCCGGGGCCGCCGGGCCGCGCTCGTGAGTGGGCAGCTGGCGGCGATGGCCGGGTCCCTGCTGATCATCCTCGCAACCGTCAGCGGGGCGTTTTCGGTGCTGCTGCTGGGGTCCGCCCTGCTCGGACTGGGGACGGCGGCCAATCTCCAGGCCCGCTTCGCCGCCGTCGACCTGGCCGACGCCGGACACCGGGGCCGCTCCCTCGCAATCGTCGTGTGGTCGGTCACCATCGGTGCCGTCGCCGGACCAAACCTGATCCGTCCCGGAGCCGTTGTGGGCGAGGCGCTGGGACTGCCGGCCCTGGCCGGCCCGTTCGTGTTCTCCGCAGCAGGCCTGGCCCTCGCAGCCCTCCTGCTGCTGGTCGGCCTGCGTCCGGACCCCCTGCTGCTGGCCGCCCGGATAAGCGCCGCCGGAGCCGCGCCGGCAGCGAAGGGAAGCACGGCAGTCCGACGTCGGCACGCCCTCCGCAATGGACTGCAGGCGGTCGGGGCCTCGCCGCGGGCCCGCCTGGCCCTGCTGGCCATCGTGGCAGCCCACGGTTGCATGGTCGCCGTCATGTCGATGACACCGCTGCATCTCCAGCTGCTGAGCGAGGGGTCCCTGGCCGGCATGCCGGCCGGCCATGCCCACACCGCCAGCACCGATGTCCTGGTGCTGATCGGATTCACCATCTCGCTGCACATCGCAGGCATGTTCGCACTGTCCCCGGTGATGGGCTGGCTCACGGACAAAGCGGGCCGCCGGCCGGTGATTGTCCTGGGGCACGGGCTGATCCTGCTCGCAGTTGGTGTTGCCGGCTTCGGGCAGCAACAGCCCCTGCTGGTGACAGTGGGGCTCGTCCTGCTTGGGCTCGGCTGGTCCGCGGCCACCATCGCCGCCTCCACTCTGCTCGGAGAAAGCGTCGCTGCCGAGGACCGGGTCCTGGTCCAGGGCGTGGCGGACACCCTGATGGGAGCTGCCGGGGCCATCGGCGCCGGCTTCTCCGGGGTGGTGATGAGCAGCCTGGGCTACTTGGGCCTCAACCTGGCAGCAGCGGCCCTCGCGGTGGCCGTGCTGGCCGTGGCCGTCCCCTCCGTGGTCCGGAGCCGCCGCACCTCAGCCGCAGGCGCCCGACCGGACTGAACCGGGGCCGTCCGGCTGTCGCCCGGGCGCGGTCGGGTCAGTCCCGGACCGGGCGCGTAAGCCCCAGCAGCCGGACAAAGATCCCCTCGCCGTCATCGGCGATGCCGTCGTGGTGGAAGTCCGCAGACTCACACACCTGCAGGCCGCGGACCGCGGCCGCGGTCTCCAGCGACAGCTCCCGGTCCACTTAGATGTCATCGCTGTAGACGGCAGCCGCCACCGGAACGCTGTTGAGGGCCAGACGCTCCGGATCGTACAGCGGAGCCCAATCGGCTTTTTCCGCCAGCAGTTGCGCGACGTTCCGCAGCGGGCGGAGTGCCGGATCCTGTTCGAAATACCAGGGATAGACCATCTCGCCTGTCAATAGCGGCTCCGGAGCATCCGGCCGGAACTCCGGGAAGTCCTGGAGCACCCGCCAGGCGGCCCAGTCGGTGGCCTCGCCCTGGGCGTAGATGGATTCGTGCATCAGCGCGTACAGCGGGTTGCCGGACCGGGAAACCAGGCCACGGACCTGTTCGAGGAAGGCGTCGGAGAGCCTCTCGCCGTCGGCAGTGCCGACGAAGGCGTCCTCCAGCAGGTGGTGCAGGGCGTCCACCCGGGTGTTGCCGCCGAGGAACGAGCCCACCATCTGGAAGCGCTCCACCGTGAGCGGTGAGCCGTCCGGCAGGATCACTTCGGCCTCCCTCAGGTGCCGGGCAATGCTGCTGACGGCCTGGCGGTCCTCGGGGTACCAACCGAAGTATTCGGCGTTCCGGGCGGCGACGCGCCTGAAGGTGGCCCGATAAACGCGGTCCGCGGACCCCCTCAGCGGAGCCAGCCCGCCGGTGATGAGGACTTCGCGAAGACCCTCAGGGGCGAAGGAGAGGTAACTCAGGGCACAGAACCCGCCGTAGCTCTGGCCGTAGACGGTCCAGGGCGCTGCGCCCAGCGTCTGCCGGATGGCCTCGGCGTCCGCGACGATGGAGTCCGCGCGGAAATGGGTCAGATAGCCGGCCTGGTCCGCTTCGTTGCCCCGCAGCGGGAGCGTGTTGCGGTCGATGGCGGAGGACAGGCCGGTGCCGCGCTGGTCCAGCATAAGGATGCGGAAGTCCTTGGCAGCTGCCTTACTCCAGCCGCCGAGGGCGGGCAGACGGGTGCCGCGCCCGCCGGGACCGCCCTGCAGGTAGAGCAGCCAGGGCAGCTCAGCCGCCGCGTCCTCGCTGTGGTCCGCGGAGACGTACTCGCGGGCGAACACCGTGATCGTCTCGCCGCGGCCGGGACCCGTACCGCCGCCGAAGTGGTCCAAGGGCACCTCGAAGTAGTGCTCCACGGTGCGCATGCCGCGGTACTCGTGTTGCGCTTTGACTGTATGCGGGACGGTGCCGGCCATGGTGCCGCCGGAACGCGCTCCTTCGGCCTCCAGCAGGTCCGCGCGGGCGGGCCCGGACGGCGGCAGATCAGCCACCTGACGGTCAGCCACCGGTATGCGCCCGGAGCGAGGTGCCGAAGGATTCCAGCGCGGCACCGGTGAGTCGGAACGTTGACCATTCCTCCATAGGTGCGGCACCCAGGTTCTTGTAGAAGTTGATGGAGGGTTCGTTCCAGTCCAGGACGCTCCATTCCACCCGCGCGTAGCCACGGTCGACGGCGGTCGCGGCAAGGTGCTGCAGGAGGGCCTTGCCGTGGCCGGCGCCGCGGGCCTCGGGCTTCACGTACAGGTCCTCGAGGTAGATCCCGTGCACGCCTTCCCACGTGGAGTAGTTCAGGAACCAGAGCGCGAAGCCCTGCACGTCGCCGGCTTCGTTCTCGGCCATCGTCGCAAAGATCCGCGGATTCTCACCGAACAGCGCGGCCTCAAGCATCTCGGGGGTGTTCCGGACCGCGTCCGGCTCCTTCTCGTAGATCGCCAGATCGTGGATCATCTGCAGGATTGCGGGGACATCGTTTGCCGTCGCTGGCCGGATTACACTCATCGTTCGAGTTTACTAGCGGCTACAGCCGGTTTACGTCGGTTACCCGCACGACGGCGGTGCCGGTCTCGTCGGAGGCGGCGAGGTCCACCTCGGCCGAGATGCCCCAGTCATGGTTAACGGCCGGGTCCTCGAAGATCTGCCGGACCTTCCACGCCCGCGGTTCCTCAGTGATGATCAGCAGGCCCGGTCCGCGCGCGTCCGGTCCGGTGCCGATGTCGTCGTGTTCCTCAAAGTAGTCATCCAGGGCGTCTTCCCAGCGTTCGGAGTCCCAGCCGGATCCGCCGTCGAGCTCGCCCAGCGCTGTGGCGTTCTCGTCCGCGAACAGTTCCACGCGGCGGAACATTTCGTTGCGGACCATCACCCGGAAAGCCCGGATGTTGGAGGTCAGCGACGGCGGCGGAGGCGGGGGAGCGTCGTGGGGGGTCGGTGCCGCGCCGGAGGTAAGCTCCTCCCACTCGTCCAGCAGGCTCGAGTCCACCTGACGGACGAGTTCGCCGAGCCAGGCGATCAGGTCCTCTAGGTCCTCCCGGAGGAAGTCCTGCGGGACGGTCTGGCGGAGCGCCTTGAAGCCGTCCGCCAGGTAGCGCAGCACGATGCCTTCGGAGCGGGCCAGGCCGTAGAACTGGACGAACTCGCCGAAGTTCATAGCGCGTTCGTACATGTCCCGGATCACGGATTTGGGCGCGAGTTCGAAGTCGCCGATCCAGGGAGCGGCCTTGCGGTAGACGTCAAACGCCTCGCCCAGGATTTCCGCCAGCGGTTGCGGGTAGCTGACTTCCTCGAGCATGGCCATGCGCTGGTCGTAGTCGATACCGTCGGCCTTCATCGCGGCGATGGCCTCGCCGCGGGCCTTCTTCTGCTGCGCCGAAAGGATCTGGCGCGGTTTCTCGAGGGTGGCCTCGATCACGGAAACCACATCCAGGGCGTACGACGGCGACTCCGGATCCAGCAGTTCCAACGCCGCGAGGGCGAAGGGGGACAGCGGCTGGTTCAGCGCGAAGTTGGCCTGCAGATGGACCGTCAGCCGGACGGTGCGGCCGTCCCGGCCCTGTTCCTCAGGGGGTATGCGCTCCACGACGCCGGCCGCCAGCAGTTCCCGGTAAATGCCCAGGGCCTTCTTCATGAGCTGCAGCTGGGAGGAGCGCGGCTCATGGTTCTCGGTGAGCAGCCGGCGGGCAGCCTTGAACGGATCGCCGGGCCGTTCCATCAGGTTCATCAGCATCGCGTGGGTCACGCTGAAGCTTGAGGTCAGCGGGTCGGGGACGGATTCGACCAGGCGCTTGTAGGTGGGCTCGCCCCAGGACACGAATCCCTCGGGCGGCTTTTTCTTGACCACCTGGCGCAGCTTCTTCTGGTCGTCGCCGAACTTGGCCGTCGCCTTGGCCATCGCCTTGACGTTTTCGGTGACATGCTCGGGGGCCTGCACCACGACGGTCCCCGCGGTGTCGTACCCGGCGCGGCCGGCGCGGCCCGCGATCTGGTGGAACTCCCGCGGGTTCAACAGCCGGGTGCGGACGCCGTCGTACTTGCTCAGGGCGGTCAGGAGCACCGTGCGGATCGGCACGTTGATGCCGACGCCGAGCGTGTCCGTGCCGCAGATAACCTTGAGCAGACCCGCCTGGGCCAGCTGCTCCACGAGCCGGCGGTACTTCGGAAGCATGCCGGCATGGTGGACCCCGATGCCGTGACGGACCAGCCGGTTGAGGGTCTTGCCGAAGCCGGCGGCGAACCGGAAGCCGGCGATCAGCTCGGCGATCTTGTCCTTTTCCTCGCGGGTGCAGACGTTGATGCTCATCAGGTTCTGCGCGCGGTCGATGGCCTCCACCTGGCTGAAGTGCACCACGTAGACGGGCACCTGCTTGGTGGCGAGCAGCTCTTCGAGGGTCTCGTGGACGGGCGTCTGCTCGTAGTAGTAGTGCAGCGGGATGGGGCGTTCCGCGGAACTGACGGTCGTCGTCGGACGTCCGGTGAGATCGCTGATGCCCTTCTCGAAGCGGCTGACGTCGCCGAGGGTCGCGGACATCAACAGGAACTGGGCCTGGGGGAGTTCCAGCAGCGGAACCTGCCATGCCCAGCCGCGCTGCGGGTCTGAGTAGAAGTGGAACTCGTCCATCACGACGGCGCCCAGTTCCGCGGCGGCGCCTTCCCGCAGGGCCGTGTTCGCGAGGATTTCCGCGGTGCAGCAGATGATCGGGGCGTCCTGGTTGACCCCGGAATCACCGGTGATCATCCCGACGTTTTCAGCCCCGAAGATCTCGCACAGGGCAAAGAATTTTTCCGACACGAGGGCCTTGATCGGGGCGGTGTAGTAACTGCGCTGGCCCCTGGCCATGGCCTGGAAATGCGCGGCGACCGCCACGAGGGATTTTCCGGAACCCGTGGGGGTAGCCAGGATCACGTTGGAGCCGGAGGCGAGTTCCATGATGGCCTCGTCCTGGGCCGTGTAGAGGGCCAGCCCGCGGCTCTCCGTCCACTCGACGAAGCGCGTGTACAGCTCGTCCGGATCCATTCCGGTCCTGCCTGGGACTCGCACGGCCGGGGCGGGGAGCTGATCAACAAGTTTCATCACTGTCCAGCTTAGTGGGCGGAACCCGCAAGGGACGTTCCGCCCGGGGACTGCCCCGGGCCGGGTGCGCGCCTGCTTGGACCCGTCCCCGGACGCGGCTAGGCTTCGGAGGTCGCATCCTTGCCGGCCACAGGAGGAACATCATGAAATGGGATCCCGCCAAGTACGCGCAGTTCGGAGACTACCGGGACAGGCCGTTCTTTGACCTGACGGCCCGGATCCATGCGGACAATCCCCGGCTCGTGGTAGACCTTGGCAGCGGCCCCGGCAATCTGACGGCCACACTCGCGGAGCGCTGGCCCAAGGCGCAGGTGGTGGGCCTGGATTCCTCACCCGAAATGCTGGCCCAAGCCGGTGGGCGGCGGGCCACCACGCCCAACCTGTCCTTCAGCCTGGCAGACATCACCGCCTGGGTGCCCCCGGAAGAGGCGGACGTCGTCGTCACGAACGCGGCCCTGCAGTGGGTTCCCGGGCACCGTGAACTGCTGCCACGCTGGCTCGACGCCCTCAGGCCCGGAGCCTGGTTCGCCCTTCAGGTCCCCGGAAACTTCAACTCGCCATCCCACACGCTGATGCGCGGACTGGCGGAGTCCGAGTCCTGGTCCGGCCGGCTCAGCGGTGTGCTCCGGCACGACGGCGTCGTCGGCGAAGCCGCCGAATATCTCCGGATCATGCTCGATGCGGGTTGCGACGCCGACGCGTGGGAGACCACTTACCTGCAGCTCCTGCCGGGCGAGAACGCGGTGCTGGACTGGGTCCGCGGCGCCGGACTCCGGCCCGTCCTGGCCGCTCTCTCCGGCGAGGACGCCCGCGCCTTTGAGGCTGAATATTCCGCACGGCTAACCGAAGCGTACCCGCCGTCGGTGCACGGAACCGTCTTCCCGTTCCGGCGGATCTTTGCGGTGGCGCGCAAACGCGAGTGACGGATCCCAGGCTCTCCCGACCCCTCGTGCCCCCCGCTTCGGACCCCGGAGCGCCTGACAAGGAGCACATTGGAAGTGGGCTTACAATGACGAGGCGGACCGGGGGCGCCGCCAGACTGGTTGCGGGTCCGTGCCCTGAGGCAGTGATGGAGGTTCGGTGCTCATAGGCCTGATGGGACGCCTGATAGCTGCCCACAAGGGGACGGTGCTGGCCATTGTTGTCCTGCAACTCGTGCAGACCACCGCCAATCTGCTGCTGCCCACCCTCAACGCCGCCATCATCGACGATGGGATAGTCGGCCGGGATCCCGCGGTTATCGCGGATCTCGGCTTCCGGATGGCCATGATCGCCGCGGTGCAGGTCGTGGCGGCCGTAGCCGCCGCTTATCTGGGCGCCGTCCTGGCCATGGGCGTGGGCCGGCAGTTGCGCGAAGAGCTCTTTGCCAAGGTCCAGTCCTTTTCCTCCCAGGAAGTCGCCACGTTCGGTGCCGCCAGCCTGGTGACCCGGGCAACCAACGACGTCGCCCAGATCCAGAACCTCGCCGTCCTCGTGTTCACCATGCTGGTCGCCGCGCCCGCCATCTTCCTCGGCGGCATCGTGCTGGCCATGCAGCAGGACCTGGCACTGTCAGGCATCGTCGTCGCCGTCGTCCCGGTGCTCGCCGTCATTATGGTCATGATCGTGCGGCGCCTCGTTCCGCTCTACCGCGAGGGCCAAGGGCTCATCGACCGGATCAGCCGGGTACTGCGTGAGCAGATCATCGGC
>JAODMA010000213.1 GCA_025464545.1 Arthrobacter sp.
CGCTGCGGGCCGGCGCCGAGGAAGCTGAGCGCGCTTTCCAGCAGCACGGCCTGGGCCAGGAGGAGCAGTACAACCAGCGTGGCCTGCTTGATGACGTTGGGGATGATGTGCTGGATGAGGATCTGGACGCGGTGCAGGCCCAGGATCCGGGCCGCGGCGACGTAGGGCTTCTCGCGTTCCACCAGCACCATGGACCGGGTGAGCCTTGCCACTTCCGGCCATTGCGCGATGGCGATCACGAACGTGATGACGGGGATCGATGGGCCGAAGAGGGCCACCACCAGCAGCAGCATCATCAGCAGGGGGAGGGACATCTGGGCTTCCAGGACCCGCGAGACCACGGTGTCCACCCAGCCGCCGAAGTAGCCGGCCGCGGCGCCGAGGATGATCCCGATCGCGCCGGACACCACCACGGCCAGGACGCCGATGGTCAGCGAGACCTGGCCGCCGTGCAGCACCCGGGAGAGCAGGTCGCGGCCCAGCTGGTCGGTGCCGAACAGGTGCCCGTCCGTCAGCGGCGGAAGCCGGCGGGCGGAGAGGTCCTGGTGGTTGGCGTCCGGCAGCGGGAGCAGCTGCGCGAGCAGGATGGGGATGATGACAGCCAAGGTGCAGACCGCGCCGATGCGCATCTTCCATTTGGCGGAATTACGACGCCGGGTGGCGCCGGCTTTGGCGATCAGTTCCCGGGTGACGGCGCTGGGCGACGGTGTCCGCTGCGGCGCCCCGCCCTCGGGCAGATCGGCGGTGGGAGTTGCGGTGTCGAGGCTCATGATGTTGCCGCCTTTCCAAGACGAACGCGGGGATCAAGAAGCGGGTAGGCGAGGTCGATCAGCAGCTGTACCCCGACGGCGAGCAGCGCCGTGAGGAGGACCGTTGCCTGGATGAGGGGGTAGTCGCGGGTTTCCAAAGCGCGGACAATCAGTGAGCCGACGCCGGGCCACGCGAACACCACCTCCACCACCACCACGCCGTTGAGCATGGCGGCGAAGCGGGTACCGAGGGCGGTGAAGACCGGGATGGCGGAGTTGCCCATGGCGTAGCGCCAGGTCAGCACGGAGTTCTTGACGCCGCGGGACCGGGCCACCGTCAGGTAGGGCGCGGCGAAGTTGGTGGTCATTTCCCGCCGCACCATCCGCGAGATCAGGGCGATCTGCAGGATGGCGATGGTGAGCGTGGGCAGGACCAGGCCGCCCCAGGTGGCGAAGCCGGAGGCCGGGAAGATCGGGACCAGGACGGCGAACGCGGTGAGCAGCATGATGCCGGTCCAGAAGTCCGGCATGGACTGCCCGGCGATGGTCAGGACGTTGACGCCGAATTCCCGCCGGGTGTCCGCGCGCCGGGACATCCAGACGCCGAGCGGGATGGCCACCACGGCGGTGAGGAGGATTGAGGCCGCGGCGAGGGTGAGGGTGTACGGCATGCGTTCTGCCACCACCTGCAGCGCCGGTGCCTGGAAGGAGTACGAGCTGCCGAGGTTGCCGGTGAGGAGCTGCTGCAGGAAGATCCAGTACTGCTCCAGCACGGGGCGGTCCAGGCCGAACTGCTCCCGGACCTTGGCGAGCTGTTCGGTGGTGGCCAGCGGCCCGGCGAAGGACACGGCCGGGTCGCCAGGGGCCAGCCGGATCAGGATGAAGACGGTGGAAACGGTGAGGAACACCGTCAGCAGGCCTTGGCCCAGCCGTTTGAGAATGTAGTTGGTCATGACTCAGGCCTCCAGCCGGACGTCAACAAGCGGGTAGGAGTTCGTGGGTGCCAGTTCCAGGCTGTCGACCCGGTCGCGGTGCGCCAGCACGGACTTGGGGACGAAGGCCCAGGCGCAGGGCCAGGTGTCCCAGATGGCCTTCTGCGCCACGGCGAGGAGTTCCTGCCGTCGCACGGGGTCAACTTCGGAGGAGGCCGCCTGGACCTTCGCCTGCACGTCGGGAATCACGTAGCCCTGGTAGGTGTCGCGGGTCTTTTCCTTCTCCGCGGTGCCGGCGTACATGCCCTGCATCATGGTGATGGCCAGGCCGGTGGGGCTGCTGAAGCCGTTGCCCAGCAGGTCCCAGTCGCCTTCCTTGCCCTGGCGCCAGGCGAGGATGTTGCCGCCGGGTTCGAACTGCTGCAACTGGGTCTTGACGCCGATGTTGCCGAACATCTCCGCGAGGGCCTCCATGACGGAGGTGTCGGACGCGAATTCGCCGGTTTCCCAGATGATCTTGAGGTTCAGGTTGGTGGCGCCGAGGCTCTGCAGGGTGGCCTTGGCTTTCTCCGGGTCGTAGTTGTAGGTGCCGGTCTTGGCGAAGCCGGTGAGGCTGGAGGGCACGACGCCCTCGGCTTCACTGACCGAGTCGACCAGTACGTCCCGGACCAGGGCCTCGCCGTTGACGGCCCAGCTGAGCGCTTCACGGACCCGGGCGTCGGCCAGCGGATGGCCGGCCGGCTTGCGGAAGTTGTAGAAGATCTGGTTCAGGCGGAGGCTGGACGCCTCTTTAAGGACGACGCCGGGCAGTCCGGCCAGCTGTTCACGCGAGTCGGGCGTGATGGAGTCGATGACGTCCACCTCGCCGCTGCGCAGTGCGATCACGCGGCTGGATTCTTCGGGGAGGAACCGGACCTCGACCTGGTCCACCTTGGGAGCCTCGCCCCAGTAGTTCTCGTTGCGCTGCAGGCTGTAGGTACCGGCGCCGCGGTTGAACTTGGTGACGACGTACGGGCCGGTGCCCACGCCTTCCTGCAGCTCTTCCGGCTTGTTCTTGGCGGCCGGGCTGATCAGGATCATGCTCATGAGCGAGTCCAGGATGGGGATGGGGTTCTTGGATTCCATCCGGAAGGTGCGGTTATCAACGGGCACCACGGTGGGGAACTCGGGGAAGAAGCCGGCCACGAAGGAGCCCTGGACCTGCTGGTACATCTTGAGGGCCGTGGCGACGTCCTCGATCTGGAGCGGCGTGCCGTCGGAGTACTTGACACCTTCGCGGAGCCGCACCGTCCACTGCGTGGGGGAGGTCATCTCGAAGCTCTCGGCCAAAACCAGGATGGGCTTCGTCTCGGGGCCGATCGCGGTAAGGCCCTGCCGGACGGCGCGCTGCACGGTAACGGCGGCGTCAAACTGGTTGAGCTTGTTGTCAAGGCTTACCAGGGACCTGTTCAGTGCCAGGGTCAGGGTGCTGGGCCCCGGCAGGCCGGTGGGGCCGGCACATCCGGCGACGGTGCCTGTGCCCAGGAGAAGCCCGCCAAGTGCGCCGAACTGCAGGAGGCGGCGGCGGGAAATCTCACTTCCTTGAGGAA
>JAODMA010000237.1 GCA_025464545.1 Arthrobacter sp.
AGTCCGACGGCGGGGAGGCGGCCGACGTCGAACAATCCATCCCGGAAGCGACGGCTAAGTCCCGCGACGGTGCCGCCCGCGTACTCGCCGCCCTCGGGGCAGCAAAGACCGTGGTGGACGCCAACGCCGACGAACTCGGCAGGATTGATGCGATCGCCGGGGACGGGGACCATGGCATCGGCATGGAACGTGGCGTCCGCGCCGCTGTCGATGCCGCAACAGATGCCGTCGCCCGCGGCGCTGGTGCCGCCACCACCCTGCATTTCGCCGCGGACGCCTGGGCCGACAAGGCCGGCGGCACGTCCGGAGCACTGTGGGGCATGGCGCTGCGGGCCGTCGGTGACGCCGTAGGCGACAGCAAAGCCCCCGCCGCCCGAGCTGTGGCCGCCGGAGTTGCCGGCGCCGCGGCCGCGATCATGGACTTCGGCAAGGCCAAGCCCGGGGACAAAACCCTGGTGGATGTCCTCGTCCCCTTCCGCGACGCCCTGACAGCCGGAGTGAACGCGGGGCAGTCCCTCACCGACGCGTGGGGTGCCGCCGCCACCGTTGCACAGCAGGCCGCCGAAGACACCTCCCAGCTGCTGCCCCTGATGGGCCGTGCCCGCCCGCACGCCGCGAAGAGCCTTGGCACCCCGGACGCCGGCGCCGTGTCCATGGCACTGATCGTACGAGCCATCCACAACACGCTCATCGAGCGGACAACCATTAAGGAGAAAGCATGAGCGCCAAACTGCGCCTGATCGTAGGAGCCGACGACGCCGGTTTCGAATACAAGGAAGCCCTGAAGGCTGACCTGGAGGCCTCCGAGCTGGTCGAATCCGTGACCGACGTCGGAGTGGATGCCTACAGCCACACCCCGTACCCGTCCGTGGCGATCGCCGCAGCTGAACTCATCGCCGCCGGCAAGGCCGACCGTGCCCTGCTGGTCTGCGGCACCGGCCTGGGCGTCGCCATCGCCGCGAACAAGGTCCCCGGCGTGCGGGCTGTCACTGCCCATGACAGCTTTTCGGTGGAGCGCTCCGTCCTGAGCAACAACGCCCAGGTGCTCACCTTCGGCCAGCGCGTCGTCGGACTGGAACTGGCCCGCCGGCTGGCTCGCGAATGGCTCACGTACACCTTTGACGAAAGCTCGGCCTCGGCCGAGAAGGTCACGCTGATTAAGGACTACGAAGGTGCCACTTCCTGCTAAGGGCCCCACGGGCAAAACCCAGGCGAAGGCCATCATCGGCGTCAGTCTCAAGATGTACTTCGGCCACGAACGCACGCTCGACTGGTGCCGCGACGTCGCCGGGATCGCCGCTGACCACCCCGGCGAGGTCGGCGGCAAGATCATCGCCGAGGTCGGCGGACGGTTCGCGGAAGTGGGCCACGCCGAGAGGCGTCGCATCTTCGGTGAAGACGATGACGTGTTCGGACGGAAGACCGCTGCCGCCTACCGCAACGGTCTGACCCCGGTCCTGTGCGTCGGGGAATCCGGCCACGGACTGATCGGCGAACTGGCCCCGGCCGTAGCCGGGCTCTTCCTGGGCCGTTTCGCCCACGACCCGGAGGCGCTCCGGACCATCCTGGATGAGACCGCCGAACGGCTCAGGCTCCTGACCGGAACGGAGACCACAGCATGAGCAGCACCGCCGGCACCGGCAGGATCGGTCTCAGCAGCTACGCCTTCTTCTGGCAGCTGTCGGAGAAGGTCTCTGCTCCGCTGAGCATCCACGAGGCGCTGGAACGGACTGCCGCCCTGGGCGTGGACCTGTTCCAGATCTGCGACTACGAGCCGCTTGAAGCCATGAGCGCCGGAGAGCTCCAGGACATCAGGGCCACCGCGGACTCGTTGGGAATCGCACTGGAACTGGGCACCAAGGGAATCCGCCCGGACCACCTCCGGAAGTTCCTGTGGGTTGCCCGCATCCTTGGCTCGCCGCTGCTGCGGACGATGTTCAACAGCGCCGGCCACACCCCCTCAGCCGAGGAGGCGAGCGCCATCTTCAGGGAAGTGCTGCCGGAATTCGAGGCTGCCGGTGTGAAGATTGCCGTGGAAACCTACGAGCAGGTGCCGACCGCACGGATACTGGACGTCATCCGCAGGGTGGACAGCCCCTATCTGGGTATCTGCAGCGATCCCGCCAACACGGTCGCGGCCCTTGAGCTGCCCCGGAACGTGATTGACGCCGTCGCACCCTATGTCCTCAACATGCATATCAAAGACTTTGCGTTCAGCCGCAAGGAGGGGTGGGTCGGGTTCACATACTCCGGCGCGCCGCTCGGCGAGGGCCTTCTCGACTATGACTACATGGCCGGAAAGCTTCAGCCCAAAGAAAGAAACATCAACCAGATTGTCGAGCACTGGCTGCCGTGGCAGGGCTCCGAAGACGAGACCATCCGCCTCGAAAACCAGTGGACCCAACAAAGCCTCGATTTCCTAAGGAGCAAGTGAAATGTCAGCAGAACAATTGACCGTCGCCGTCATCGGGGCCGGAGGCAAGATGGGGCTGCGTGTTTCAGCCAACCTCCAGAAGAGCACCCACAACGTCTTCTACAGCGAGAACTCGCCGGCCGGACAGGAGCGTGTCCGCGCCGAAGGACGCGAGATCAGCAGCACCGAGGACGCCGTCAAGGACGCCGACGTGGTGATCCTCGCCGTCCCCGACACCGTCCTGGGCGTCGTTTCCCAGGGTGTGGTTCCGCAGATGAAGTCCGGAGCCATCCTGCTCACGCTTGACCCCGCCGCTGCCTATGCCGGACTTTTGGCCAAGCGCGACGACGTCGTCCAGGCCGTGGCCCACCCGTGCCACCCGTCCGTGTTCCTGGAACGCACCACCAAGGAGGAATGGGCCGACACCTTCGGCGGCCAGGGCGCCCCGCAAAACGTCGTCGCCGCCATCGACGAGGACGCCTCAGAGAAGACCCGGGCCGCCGCTGAAGCGACCATCAAAGTCATCTACGCTCCCGTGATCGACGTCCACTGGGTCACCGTGAAGCAGCTTGCCATCCTGGAACCCACGCTGGTGGAGACTGTGGCCTGCATGATCGGCACTCTGCTGAACGAGGCTCTCCATGAGACGGTGCACACTGCCGGCGTCCCGGAGGAAGCAGCCAAGGCGATGCTGTTCGGCCACGTGCAGATCGCCCTGACCAACGCCCTGCGCGGCTCCAACCCGTTCTCCGAGGCCTGCGAACTCGCCATCCAATACGGCAAGGACACCATCATCAAGGACGACTGGAAGAAGATCTT
This sequence comes from Arthrobacter sp., assembly GCA_025464545.1. Classification (GTDB taxonomy): domain Bacteria; phylum Actinomycetota; class Actinomycetes; order Actinomycetales; family Micrococcaceae; genus Arthrobacter. The sequence goes on from JAODMA010000237.1 coordinate 3,233, forward strand.
CGACGACTCCGAGCTGGACAGCGTCATAGCCAAGATGCTTAAGCTGGACGCCATCAAGCGCTGAGCGATCCGATCGGCGCCCGTTCAGCGGCGGCCGAACAGCTAAACGAGAAGACGACGGCGGGGACGCTCCCGCCGTCGTCTTCTTGCGTCCAGGGTCTGTCGGTCCGCGGCCCTCGCTCCGCCCGCCGCGACGGAAGACGGGGAACAACTGCGGCCCGCTGCTGGTTATTTTCTTTGAGGAAAGAAAATGAGCACCACCTGTACAGCACTGATCGTTCCGGCAAGGCTCGTCGACCCCGTCCGCATCGAGCCCTTGGACACGGGACTGGAAACGCTCCGACGAGTGGTCGGGGGCGACGTCGACTCCGTAAGGCGCGGCGACTGGGACGTCTACTTCAACTCCGTCGGCAAACTCAGCAACCTGCCCTGGAATCTCCGAGCAAGCCAGCTCATGCACGAATGCGGATTGGACCTGGCCGACGTCGTCCGCGGGACCGCGGTGTTCCTTGGCCACACCGAACGAGGCGGCGCGGCCGAGCTGCCGCGGCATCTTGCCCGCCGGGCCGCAGCGCTGTTCGACATCCCGCTGGCTGCCTAGCGGTCCGGCCGATGACGCCTCACCCGAGGAGATCGTCCGCATAGCACCAGCGCCAGTCTTCACCCGGTTCGATGCTCCGCATCACCGGGTGTCCGGTGTCCGCGAAGTGCTTCGAGGCGTGCGTCCCGGGTGAGGAATCGCAGCACCCCACCGTGCCGCAGGCCAGGCACATCCTGAGGTGGACCGTCGTCGTGCCCTCCCGGACGCATTCCGCGCAATAGGCGTCAAGGGGCACGCCCGGAGAAGTGGCGGACTCCAGGTGACTGCATACTCCGCCCGGCCTGGCGATCCCTTCCCCGCCGCCACCCCCGGCCGTATCCAGCTCATCCACCGCGGTGTCGAGCATTGACTCTTCGATGTCGAGTTGGTCCAGGACGTTGCTGAGGATCTCGTGGGCGTACGCGCCGCCGCGCCGCAGCTCCAAAACCGTAGCCCGCTCCGCTTCCAGCATGGCAAGCCGCAACTGGGCGTAGCGCTGGCTGGGAGTCGCCGCTTCCGCCGTCGGTCGGCCCAGCCGCTCCCAGGCTGCCAGGCCACGCTCCTGTGTGTGGCGTTTCAGCATCGCCACGACCTCCGGCGGATCGTTCTCGGTGCGCAGTTCCGCCAGCCGCTCCACGCCGGCGGCCGTGGCCAGCTGCACGAGTGAGGCCTGGTTCAGCGCGTCCTCCCGCGGATCAGGGCCCTGGACCCGCAGCAACCGGACCAGCGCCGGGAGTGTGAAGCCCTGAAGCGTCAGCGTGCCGGCCACCACCACCATGGCGGCCAGGATCAGCACGGACCGGTGTTCCAGATCCGCCGGCAGCACGAGCACCGCGGCCAGGGTCACCACCCCGCGCATCCCGGCCCACGACACGATCGCGGCGTACTGCCAGGGAGGCGCGGGATCACTGCGGCGCACGGCGGGGATCAGCCGGGGAAGATACGTCGCGGGGAACACCCAGACCGGCCGGAGCACGAGTACCGCCAGCAGGATCACGGCGCTGCCGGCCCAGATGCGGTCCGCTCCCAGCGAGTCGTCCTGGACGCCGTCAATGATGGTCCGGACCTGCAGCCCGATCAACAGGAAGACGGAATTCTCCAGCAGGAATTGCACCGTGTTCCAGTTGCTGCGTTGGCTCAGGCGCGCCGCGCCGTTGGGCATCGACGGCGCTTTCGTCCCCATCACCAGGCCGGTGACGACGACGGCGAGAACCCCCGAGGCGTGGATTGCTTCGGCCGGAAGGTAGGCGAGGAAGGGCGCCATCAGCGACGTCGAGGTATTGATCGCGACGTTCCGGATCCGCTTGCGGAGCTCCGTGAGGACGTACGCCGCAGCCAGTCCCGCCGCGAGTCCGCCGCCGGCTGCGATCAGGAAATCACCGGCAATCTGGGCCGCGGAGACCGAGCCGGCCAGCGCCGCGATGGCCGCGCGCAGGCACACGAGGGCGGTGGCGTCATTGACCAGTGACTCACCTTCCAGGATGCTGACGATCCTGCGCGGCATGCCGACCTTGCGGGCGATCGCCGTGGCAGCCACGGCGTCGGGAGGCGCGACCACAGCACCGAGGGCGATTGCCGCAGCCAATGGGATTTCCGGAAAGAGCCACCACACAACCAGGCCCACGGTGACGGTGCCGAATATCACGTAGCCCACTGAGAGCAGGCCGATTGCGCGCCTGTTGGAGCCGAAGTCGTAGAGGGACGTCTGCAGGGCCGCGGCGTAGAGCAGCGGCGGCAGTAGCCCCACGAGGACGAGTTCGGGGTTCAGCTCGATCCGGGGGACGAACGGCAGGAAGGAACCCGCCACACCGGCGAGGACCAGCAGCAGCGGGACGGATACGTTGAGCTTCCGGCCCAGCGCGCTGCCGGCACAGACCACGGCGACGAGAACCACCAGTCCCAGGGCGACTTCCATTGGGCCATTCTCTCAGCTCAGGGGACCGGTTCGGCCGCTTGGGCGAGAGGGGTACCGGCCCGGACGGACTGGATGGCGGGCCCGAACGGGTGGAATCGGCTTTGACCCAGGCCAGCGAAGTCGTAGGCGCTTTCCGCGTGCTCGGACCGGTCCACGCCGGAGACCTCGGCGTCATGGCACGAAGAGCGCCCACGAGGTGAACTTGGCGCGGTCGGCGATAGCGCCGCTGATCAGGGCCACGG
>JAODMA010000269.1 GCA_025464545.1 Arthrobacter sp.
CGCAATCATGGAATTGCTGGCGAGGCTCAAGGCCAGCCGCGCTTTCGCCGGCTACAAGCTCACGCCGCTGACGCTGGTGTCCAAGGCCGTGCTGATCGCGCTGCGGAACCACCCCACGCTCAATACCCGGTGGGACGAGGCTAACCAGGAGATTGTCCGGTTCAACTACGTCAACCTGGGCATTGCCGCGGCGACACCGCGGGGACTGACGGTGCCGAACATCAAGGACGCGGACCGGCTGTCCCTGAAGGAACTGTCCACCGCCCTGACCGAGCTCACCGACACGGCGCGCTCGGGCAAGACTGCTCCGGCCGACCTCGCCGGCGGAACGATTTCCATCACGAACATCGGCGTCTTCGGCATCGACGCGGGCACGCCGATCCTGAACCCCGGCGAGGCCGCCATCCTCGCCCTCGGCGCCGTCCGCAGGATGCCGTGGGAGTACCAGGACGAGGTGGCGCTGCGCCAGGTCATGACCCTGAGCCTCTCCTTCGACCACCGGCTGGTCGACGGCGAGCAGGGCTCACGGTTCCTCCAGGACCTCGGTGCCATCCTGGCCGACCCGGGCATGGCCCTGGCCATGGTCTAGCATTCCGGCCAAGCTGCCGGCTGCCCCTTTGGGCGGCCGGCAGCTTGGCTATGGGCGTGATGCGACGGGGTTGCTTCCAGCCGGGGCAGTTTGAGTGCAAAGTCCGACGGCGGCGCCATGTTTTCACGGCGTGTCCGTGCCGACGTGCCCCGGCGGGTGCAGGTCTCCTCGAAGCTGAGCCCGGGCCGGGTCAGCTGTGCGGCGCGGGAACAGCCGGGGCCAACAGGGCCGCCAGGGCCATGCTCTCCAGCAGCGGGCGGGCACGCTTCACGGCGATCCGGCGGCCGTGGGTGCGGACGGAGTGGGGTGTGGAGTTGATCAGGCCGAAGGAGGCGTGCGCGCGCATCCGCAGTTCGGCGGCTTCGGTGTCGACGTGCAGCCTTGCCAGGACCTCGACCCAGAGCTCCACGTAATTGCGCTGAAGGGTACGCACCTCAGCCTGGTCGTCCTGCGCGAGATTGCTGAAGTCCTGGTCCTGCACCCGGATGACGTCAGGGTTGCTCAACGCAAAGTCGACGTGGAACTCGACCAGGCCGCTCAGCGCCGCCGCGGCTCCCTCGGATTCCACGACCACGCGGCGGCCGCCGTCGAGCAGCTCCTGGCTGACGCTTAACAGCAGGGCACCGAGGACGGCCTGCTTGCCGGCGAAGTGCCGGTAGACCGCCGGACCGCTGACCCCCGCCGCCGCGCCGAGGTCCTCCAGCGACACCCGGTTAAAGCCCTCCGCGGCGAACAAGGCAGCGGCCGCGGAGAGCAGCGCCTGGCGGCGGTTCTCCTTGGCCTGGCTGCGCTGGGTCGAGGGGGACTGGGATGCAGGGGACTGGGCCGACGCGGCCTGGGCTGACGCGGGTGGCGTCTCCGGCGGCTGCGTGCCGATCCGGGCAGTCTGGCTGGGGTCGGTCACGGGCACATCCCTCATCTCAAAATCCGGCTGTTCACGGGTTCCCGTGTTGGACATCGCAGTTAATAGAGACTAACCTAAATCTCAGTTATGCGTTACTAACCGAAGTGGCTGAAAGGCCGCTACGTGGGCCTTCAGCATGGGGCCCGGGAACGGAAGCAGTCAATGGAGACAATCGCCAGCCAGGTGGACGCCACGAGCGCCGCCTACACCGCGAACCGGGAAGCCCAGCTGGGGCTGGCCCGCGAGTTGAAGGAGCGGCTGGCCAGGGCCGCGCTCGGTGGACCGGAGAAGTCCCGCGAACGCCATGTGGCCCGTGGCAAACTGCTCCCGCGGGAACGCATCGACCAGCTGCTCGACGACGGCAGCCCGTTCCTGGAGATCGCCCCGCTGGCTGCCAACGGCATGTACGACGACGACTCGCCGGGAGCCGGTGTCATTGCCGGCATCGGACTGGTCCACGGCCGCCAGGTTCTCGTGATCTCCAACGACGCCACGGTCAAGGGCGGCACCTACTATCCGATGACGGTGAAGAAGCACCTGCGGGCCCAGGAGATCGCCTTGGAGAACAAGCTGCCCTGCGTCTACCTCGTGGACTCCGGCGGCGCCTTCCTGCCCAAGCAGGACGAAGTGTTCCCGGACAAGGAACACTTCGGCCGGATCTTCTTCAACCAGGCAAAGATGTCAGCGGCCAGGGTCCCGCAGATCGCTTCGGTGATGGGCTCCTGCACCGCTGGCGGCGCCTATGTTCCCGCGATGAGCGACGAGACCGTCATTGTGCGCAACCAGGGCACCATCTTCCTGGGCGGACCACCGCTCGTAAAGGCGGCCATCGGCGAGATCGTGACCGCCGAGGAACTCGGCGGCGGCGACGTGCACTCGAAGATCTCCGGCGTCACCGACCATCTGGCCGAGAACGATGAGCATGCCCTCCAGATCGTCCGGGACATCGTCTCCACCCTGCCCGGGCCGGCAGCCCCCGCCTGGGACGTGGACACCGCCGTCGAACCCGTGGCGGATCCGGACGAGCTCTACGGCGCCGTCCCGACGGACGTCAACGCCCAGTACGACGTACGCGAGGTGATCGCCCGGCTCGTGGACGGCAGCCGCTTCCACGAATTCAAGAAGAACTACGGCACCACCCTGGTGACCGGCTTCGCGAAACTGCACGGCCACCCCGTAGGCATCGTGGCCAACAATGGCGTTCTTTTCAGTGAGTCCTCGCTCAAGGGCGCGCACTTCATCGAACTGTGCGACCAGCGTGGCATCCCGCTGATCTTCCTGCAGAACCTCTCCGGCTTCATGGTCGGCAAGGACTACGAGCAGGGCGGCATCGCGAAGAACGGCGCCAAGATGGTCACCGCAGTCGCCACCGCCCGGGTACCCAAGCTGACCGTCGTGATCGGCGGATCCTTCGGCGCCGGCAACTATTCCATGTGCGGGCGGGCCTACTCGCCCCGGTTCCTCTGGATGTGGCCGGCCTCCCGGATCTCCGTGATGGGCGGCAACCAGGC
>JAODMA010000299.1 GCA_025464545.1 Arthrobacter sp.
GGGGCCAAGCACGAGCTTATGGTGGCCGACGAGGTCACCGCGGATGACATCGCCGAGGTGATTTCCGCCTGGACCGGGATCCCGGCCGGGCGGATGCTGCAGGGCGAAAGCCAGAAGCTGCTGGAAATGGAACACGTGCTGGGGGAGCGGCTGATCGGCCAGCAAAAGGCCGTCACCGCCGTGTCCGACGCCGTCCGCCGGGCCCGTGCCGGCATCAGCGACCCGAACCGGCCCACCGGCTCCTTCCTGTTCCTCGGGCCCACCGGCGTCGGCAAGACCGAGCTTGCCAAGTCCCTCGCGGACTTCCTGTTCGACGACGAGCGTGCCATGGTGCGGATCGACATGTCCGAATACTCGGAGAAGCACTCCGTCGCACGGCTGGTCGGTGCGCCTCCCGGCTATGTCGGCTACGAGGAGGGAGGCCAGCTCACCGAGGCGGTCCGCCGACGGCCGTACTCCGTGCTGCTGCTGGATGAGGTCGAAAAGGCCCACCCGGAGGTGTTCGACATCCTGCTTCAGGTGCTCGACGACGGCCGGCTGACCGACGGCCAGGGCCGCACCGTGGACTTCCGCAACGTGATCCTGGTGCTGACCTCCAACCTGGGCAGCCAGTTCCTGGTGGACCCCAACCTCAATTCGGCCGCCAAGCGGGAGGCCGTGATGGCCGCCGTGAATGCTTCGTTCAAGCCCGAGTTCCTGAACCGGCTGGACGAGGTGGTGCTGTTCGATCCGCTGACCGTCGAAGAACTGTCCCGGATCGTGGAGCTGCAGGTCAAGGAACTGGGCGAACGCCTGAAGGGCCGCCGGCTCAATCTGGAGGTCACCGAGGGGGCCCGCGCCTGGCTGGCCGTGACCGGATTCGACCCGGCCTACGGGGCCCGTCCACTGCGCCGCCTGGTCCAGCGCGAGATCGGCGACCGGCTGGCCAAGGCCATCCTCGCCGCCGAGATCATGGACGGGGACACCGTGGTGGTGGACACTGCCCCGGACCTGATGGAGCTCACCATGGGCGGTGCGGAATCCTCGGACCGGCCCGACGGCGCTGCCGCCACCGGTGGCGGTCTGTCGGTGCGCCGCAAGGAGCAGACCGGATAGTCGCCAGCCGTCACGCAGGAACAGCGCGACAAAATAAGGAGGCCGCCCGGGTTGTCACCCGGGCGGCCTCTTTGTGTTCCACGGACTGCCGTTGCAGGGACTACGGCAGTAGGGATTCCTTGATCACGTTGCCGGTGCTTGCGATGACATAGCAGTCCACCCGGCGGTCGCCCTTTTCCCAGCTGGAGGAACTTGGGTAGGCGAGCTTGTAGCTCAGGTCGTAGTCGCCGGACTTGTCCGCCAGGGAAGAGGCCTTGCAGGCGTCGCGGGCCCGCTGTTTCAGCGCGTCCCGGCCGGGGTAGGCGTCCGGGGCGGCGTATTGCTCGATTGCGACGAGCTGGGCGGAATGTCCGGTGTCGCAGGCCACCACCGTGGACTGTGGCGCATCGGGGTCGAAGTCCTTGAAGCAGTCGCCGAGCTGGAAGTCCAGCGGACTGACGTCTTCAAGCGGAAGCGGGCCGCGGCTGGCGGGAGCGGACGACGCCGCAGCTGCCGCGGGTGGGCTTGCTGCCTCGGACGGCTTTGTGCCGCCCAGCGTCGAGGCCAGTAACCAGACCAGAAGCCCGACGACGACGAGGACGACCGCCGCCGCGCCGATCCGCGGGGGGCTCTGGCGCCGGACCCATCGGGTCAGCCGGGCAGCGTTCCCGGAAACGAGTTTGGCTGTCCCGGCCGTGCCGATACCAGAGGAGGCCTTGCTCCCGTCCTTACCAGAGGAGGCCTTGCTCCCGTCCTTCGTCTCAGCGGGTGTTTCGGGACCTGCGGCGACTGCCGGGCCCGCGGGGTCCGCCAGTGGCAGCTCGCCTTGCGGGCCGCCCGACTGGGCCGCGTTCCCGACGGTCGCCGCGTTCCCGACGGTCGCGGCCGGCGGGACGATCGGCGTGGCGGAGGTGGGCGGCGTCGACGGCTGGGGTGGGATGCCTCCGGGCGCTGTCCCGGAACCGGCAGGAGCACGGGCGGGGGCCGGGGCGTCGGCAGGGCTGGAATCGGCCGGCGTGGACCGCATGCCGGCATTACCGGCAGGGGGAACCTCAGGCGTGCCGGCGTCGCCGTGCCTTGCGTTCTCTTCGGTCACCGAGAATTCACCACTTTCCTGCGTCTTAGCCGCGGCGGGACGCCCGGCGTTGCGGCTTTTTCTGGAAGTCCACTCCGAAACTCTATCTAAGAAGCGGGCCGGTCGGTGTACCTCCGTGCAGTGGTCCGAGCTGTCGCCGGCGCCGCACCCGTCCACAGCAGCGGGGCTGGCGAGCAGTTGGGGCCGAAAGCATGTAATCTAGGTGTACGACAAATTGACCAAACATTCCGGGGCCTCACTAACGCCAATGGTGACCACCTCCGGTCCGAGTACAAAAGGGGGTCACGCCATGGGGCGCGGCCGTCAAAAGGCAAAAGCTACCAAGCAGGCTCGGGATATTAAGTACTATTCCCCGAACAC
>JAODMA010000381.1 GCA_025464545.1 Arthrobacter sp.
CGACCGCAAGTCCTTGCTCTCCGACGTCACCCGGATCCTTTCCGAAAACCACGTCAACATCCTCGCGGCCAGCGTGCACACTTCCACGGACCGGGTGGCCATCTCCAAGTTCGCCTTTGAGATGGGCGACCCCAAGTACCTGAGCCATGTGCTCAGCGCGGTGCGCCGGATCGATGGCGTCTTCGACGTCTACCGGACCACGGGGAACCGGCGGCGCAGCTAAGGCGGCTGTGCGGTCTCGAGGATGGCGAGCCGTTCCAGCGCCGCCTTCTTGTGCGGCACCCGCGGACTGGCCTCCACGGCAAGCCTGAGCAGGCGCAGCCGCACGCCGAGCTCGGCCCGGTCCAGCAGTGCGGCCAGAACCGGCAGTGCCTGGTCGGATTCCACATGCAGGGCGATGTCCAGGGCGGTCCGCAAAGGACTGGAGACCATCAGTCCGCCGAGGCTCACGACGTCCAACGCGCCCAACCGCACCTCATGGAAGGTGCAGCCGCGCGTAGACCTCAGGCTTGAAATCCTCCGGCTGGCGTCGACCAGCAGCGCCAGCCGGTCGGGTTCTTGTGCGCAGCCGTAAACCCAGGCCGCCGTCAGCCTTCCGGCCACCACGCGCTGCCTGATCGAGGGCGGGATCATGGTGCCCAGCGCGCGGGCCCGGAGCCGCGGGGTGGAACGGGTTCCCGGCGACAGGTAGCCGCGCTGGTACAGCTGCGTCAGCACGCCGTCGGACGCCATTGCCTGCAGCTCCGGCCAGGAGAAGAGCGGGCCTGGTGAGTACAGCTCTGCCGGGAGGGCAACAGGGGCAACCGGGTGAGCGGTGCCAGGCGGGTGGACCATGCAGCAATCGTCCCGGGTGCCCGGACAAGGAAACAGGCCCCGCCTCGGTCATGTGGATAACCGAAACGGGGCCTGGGCTGATCTCCGGCGGTGCGCTAGGAGAGTTCGCTCGCTGAGCGCTCGAGCTGTTCCAGCCACGCCTGTCGGGCTTCGAGAGCCTCCCTGGCAGCCTTGATCTTGCGCTCGTCGCCTGCCTTCTCCGCCTTGGCAAGGTCATCCTTGAGACCGGCGATGGCGGATTCCAGCTGGCTCAGCGCGCTGTTGGTGCGGGCCTTCGTTTCGGGGTTGGACCGCTTCCAGTTCTCTTCCTCGGCATTGCGGACGGCGTCCTCCACCTTCCGGAGCCCGGCTTCGATGCGGCCCATGTCGGCGCGCGGCACCTTGCCGGCTTCCTCCCAGCGGTCACGGATGGACTGGAGGGCCTTCTTGGCTGCAGCGAGGTCCTTGATGGGCAGCAGCTCGGCCGCTTCCACCAGCAGGGCTTCCTTCACGGCCAGGTTTGCACCGTACTCCTGATCAATCTCGTCGTTGGCGGCCTGCCGGTTCGTGAAGAAGACGTCCTGCGCAGCCCGGAAACGCGCCCAGAGAGCGTCGTCGTCCTTGCGGCTGGCGCGGGGTGAGGCCTTCCACTGGTCCATGAGGCGGCGGTACTCGCCGGCTGCGAAGCCCCAATCGGTTGAGGAGGAGAGTGCTTCCGCCTCCGCGATCAGTTTCTCCTTGGCGGCCTTGGCCGCCGAGTTGTTGCTGTCCAGCTGGGAGAAGTAGGCGCGGCGGTGCCGGTCAAAGACGGTACGGGCGGCGCGGAAGCGCTTCCAGAGGGCGTCCTCGTTGCTTCGCCCCAGCCGGACGCCGCTCTTCTGGGCCGTCTTCCAGCTCTCGAAGAGTTCGTTCATCCGGGCGCTGGAGGTCTTCCATTGGATCTGCGCGGGGTCGTGGCCGGCGATCTCCTCGGCCTCCGCCACGATTGCTTCGCGGGCAGCCAGTTCAGCGGCTCGGACGGCGTCGTGTTCGGCCTTCTCGGCTTTCTCGAGCTCGCTGATCTGCGTGACCAGGACGTCCAAACGGGCCTCGGCGGACCGGAGATCACCCACCATGTTCCGCTCTGCCAGCTGCTCGCGCAGGTGCGTGACGGTCTTCTGCATGTCTGTGGTGGGCGCCTTGGAGCTGACGCGCTGTTCCAGCAGGACGATCTGGGCGACGACGTCGTCGTACTTCCGGGCGAAGTACCCCAGGGCCTCGTCATTGCTGACGCCCGGGTACTGTCCGACCGGGTGCTCCTCGCCGTCCACGGTCAGGAAGACGTGGCCGTCGCCTTCAACGCGGCCCCAGCGCGCGGCCTCGGCAAGGGAGGCAGCGGAGGAAACAGATGCAGGCGCGGCAGCCGGAGCGGCCGGGGACGGCTTGGCCTTGGGCCGGGCCGCGAAGGCTGCCGGGGACGGCGCGGGACGGGCCGGGGCGGCAGCCGGTGCTTCAGCTTCGGGTGACGCGTCCGCCGGGGCGGCGTCCGCTGCCGGAGCTTCCGGCGTGGCCTCGGCGTCGGCCGGCGGCTCAGTGGCCTCGGCCTCAGTTGCCGTAGGCGCTACTGCTGCCTCCGGTGCTGGATCTGTGGGGGTGCCGGTCGCCTTCTCTGCCGCCTGTTCCGTTACCTGTGCTGATGCTGGTCCCGCTTCATGTCCTGCGGACGTTGCCTCGGTTTCGGTCTCGTTGGCAGCTGCTGCTGACACTGTTTCGTCGGATTTCTGACTGTCTGTCACCGCTAGAAGTCTTTCGCTTGGAGGGAAATACCGGCACCGCGGCCACGAGGGCCGCGGCTGGTTACTTCAGTGAGAACGAGTCTATCGTGACTGGTTCCACAGGTGCGCCGTCTGTGGCGTTATCGCCGGGTTTAAGGCCTGCGGCAGCGATCCCGGCAACCACGTCCAGTCCGGACGTAACCTTGCCCACTACGGTGTAGCCGCCGGCTGCGTCGGCCGGAATGACGGTGTCCTTGTACACGATGAAGAACTGGGTGCCGTTGCCGCTGGCATTGCCGCCGGTCCTGGCCACGGCGATGGTGCCGGCCGGGTAGTTGTTATCCGGCGGGGTATTTTCCAGCGGACCCCAGGTGTAGGCCGGATCGCCGCTGCCGTCGCCGGACTTCGAGCCGCACTGCAGTACGCCGAAGGTTTCGCCAGTGGTGAGCCGGTGGCAGCTGAGGCCGGCGTAGAAGTTCTGGTCCGCCAGGGACTTGAAGACGGCCGCGGCCTGCGGGGCCTTGGTGC
>JAODMA010000393.1 GCA_025464545.1 Arthrobacter sp.
ACCGTCCGCAGACGGCCCGAAGACCATGGTGCTCAACCTCGACTCCCCGGTGGCGTACTGCCTGCCCGGCGGCGCACGCTCCGTCACGGTCCTCTCCGACGGGCTGATGGCTGCGCTGGAACCGGCCGAGCTCCGGGCGGTCCTGATCCACGAGAATGCCCACCTCAGCCAACGCCACCATCTCCTGCTCTGGGCCTTCGCCGCCTGGCGCCAGGCACTGCCGTGGGTGCCCACCACCCGGCTCGCGCAGGAAGCGGTCAACTCGCTGATCGAGATGCTCGCCGATGATGTGGCGCTCAAGACGGTGAGCAAGGCAACACTGATCAGGGCCATCGCGATCGTGGCGAGCGGCTCCCCCGGCGCGCCCGGCAGCCCGCTGGGTTTCCGCGAGCCGGAGCTGGTCGACGTCGAACCGGACCAGCCGGGCGCCATCGGCGGGACCGGTTCGGCGCGCACCACCGCCTCCCGGGTCAGCCGCCTGCTTTCTCCCCAGCCGCCGCTTCCGGAGCCGCTGCGCGCTGCCGTCCTGGCCGCCTGCCTGCTGCTGCTGGCCGTGCCGACGGCCCTGCTGATCGTTCCGGGACTCCTCGGGTAAACGCCGGCAACAAAGGCTGCCGTCACCGGCCCCGGTGCAAGCCGCCGGGTAACGCTGGCCGGAATCACTGATGCAGTTGCGGGCCGCCCCGCCTCAGCCGTGGGGCGGCCCGACACTCTTGCGTCGATACGGACGCTGGAGTTACTTCAGCAGCTCATTGGCCTTGCAGTTCAGGTCCGCCCGGCTGTTGCCGTTGCCCTTGGCGGTACCTCGGTCAGGGTGCGCCCCCTGGTGCAGCAGGAGAACGCACGGCGTCCTCAGGCGTCGATGCGCTCCCGGTCCAGGCTGGCCGCGCCGGCAATGATGAAGTCCTTGCGCGGTGCGACGTCGGAGCCCATCAGCAGGTCGAAAGTCTCTTCGGCCTGCTTCGCGTTCTCGATTCCGACCTTGCGCAGCGTCCGGTGCCGCGGGTCCATCGTGGTCTCCGCCAGCTGCTCCGCGTCCATCTCCCCGAGGCCCTTGTAGCGCTGGATCGGCTCCTTGTACCGCTTGCCTTCCTTGGCGAGTCGCGCCAGCAGCACGTGCAGCTCCGCCTCCGAGTAGGTGTAGATCATCTCGTTTGCCTTCTGTCCGGCGTTGATGACCTCCACCCGGTGCAACGGCGGGACCGCGGCGAAGACCCGGCCTTCCTCGATCATCGGGCGCATATAACGGAAGAACAGCGTGAGCAGGAGGGTCCGGATGTGGGCGCCGTCGACGTCGGCGTCCGTCATCAGGATGACCTTGCCGTAGCGGGCGGCATCGATGTCGAAGCTCCGGCCGGAACCGGCACCGACCACCTGGATGAGCGCGGCGCATTCGGCGTTGGAGAGCATGTCCCCGACCGAGGCCTTCTGTACGTTGAGGATCTTGCCACGGATGGGCAGGAGCGCCTGGAAGTCCGAGGAACGGGCCAGTTTCGCCGTTCCCAGGGCGGAGTCCCCCTCCACGATGAACAGTTCGGAGCGCGCGACGTCGTCCGTCCGGCAGTCCGCCAGTTTGGTGGGCATGGAGGAGGTTTCCAGAGCGTTCTTGCGGCGCTGGGTTTCCTTGTGCACGCGGGCCGAGATGCGGGACTTCATCTCGCTGACGACCTTTTCCAGCAGCAGCGCGGACTGGGCCTTGTCGTTGCGGTTGGCGGAGTTGAGCTTGGCGTTGATTTCCTGCTCCACGACCTTCGCCACAATGGCGCGGACCGCGGAGGTACCCAGGATCTCCTTCGTCTGGCCCTCAAACTGCGGTTCCGCCAGGCGCACGGTCAGAACCGCGGTGAGCCCGGCGAAAATGTCGTCCTTTTCGATCTTGTCGTTGCCGGCCTTGAGCTTGCGGGCGTTGCTCTCCACGGCCTTGCGGAAGGTCTTGAGCAGGGCCTGCTCGAAGCCGGACTGGTGCGTGCCGCCCTTGGGCGTGGAGATGATGTTGACGAAGCTGCGCACGGTGCTGTCGTAGCCGATGCCCCAGCGCAGCGCGACGTCCACTTCGCAGTCCCGTTCCACTTCGGCCAGCTGGCTGTGGCCCTTCTCGTCCAAAACGGGGACGGTTTCCTTGAACTTGCCGGCGCCGTGCAGCCGCCAGATGTCCGTCACCGCCGGGTCCGCCGCGAGGAACTCCACAAACTCTGAGATCCCGCCGTCGTGGTGGAAGACTTCCTCATGCGGACCGGACTCCCCCGGGGTCCCGGCGACCCTGCGCTCGTCCCGCACCGTCAGTTTCAGGCCGGGGACCAGGAAGGAGGTCTGGCGGGCGCGGGCGGCAAGTTCGTCATAGGAGAACTTGGCGTCCGGAGTGAAGATCTGGCGGTCCGCCCAGTACCGGATCCTGGTTCCGGTGACACCGCGTTTGGCCTTTCCGACGATGTCCAGCACCGAGCCGTCGATGAACGGTTCAAAGAGCGTGGACGGGTCCGGCTTGGTACCCGGGTCCTTGAAGCGGCCGGGCTCGCCCCGGCGGAAGGACATCTTGTAGGTCTTGCCGCCGCGGTCCACTTCCACGTCCAGACGGGAGGACAGCGCGTTCACGACCGAGGCGCCCACGCCGTGCAGGCCCCCGGAGGCGGTGTAGGAGCCGCCGCCGAACTTGCCGCCGGCGTGCAGCTTGGTGAAGACCACCTCGACGCCGGAGAGCCCGGTTTTGGGTTCGATGTCCACCGGAACGCCGCGGCCGTCGTCGTGGATCTCAACCGAGTTGTCCGCGTGCAGGATGATCTTGATGTCGTGGCCGAAGCCGGCCAGGGCCTCATCGACGGAGTTGTCGATTATCTCCCAGAGGCAGTGCATGAGTCCGCGGGAGTCCGTGGAGCCGATGTACATGCCCGGGCGCTTGCGGACGGCCTCCAGGCCTTCCAGCACGGAGAGATGCCGGGCGGTGTAATCAGAACTTGGTGCCACGGGGCGGAAACTCCTTGAGGGACGGGACAGTGAGGGCATTTTGACGCTCCTACTAGGGTAGTCGGAGTGCCGCCGTGCGACGGGCTGCCACTCCCTTCCGCGGCCAGGTGCCACTTCCCCCGTTATCGAGACGTGATACGCGCACAGCGAAAGTGGACCATCCTTGCGATGCTTTGGCTGCGAATGCTGGTTATATAGGTATACCGAACTACCAAGGAGGCCGAACATGACAACAGCAGTTGCGGACCGCACACTCACCACCGTTGACCGGTGCGATCGTTGCGGTGCACAGGCGTATGTCCGGGTTGTTCTCGGTGCCTCCGGCGGTGAGCTTCTCTTCTGCGGCCACCACGCACGCGCCGTAGAACCGACACTCAGGCCGCTCAGCTCTGACTGGCACGACGAGACCGGACGCCTGCACGAGAAGGCGCCGATCCCGGTCGACTAGACCATATGCAGTCAGCTCAGCGCCTGGCCGGCCAAAGGCCGGAGAGCCGGGCCATGACCTGAAAAGCAGCAGACGAGGGCCCCTCCGTTCGGAGGGGCCCTTTTTGTCGGCCGCAACGGACGGCTGCAACGGGACGCTGCCGGTCAGGGACGGCAAAGGCCCCCGCCCGATGCTGATCCGGCGGGGGCCTTGCGGTGTTGGAGCGTGGAGCCTAGTCCAGGTAGTCCCGAAGGACCTGGGACCGCGACGGGTGCCGCAGCTTGGACATCGTCTTGGATTCGATCTGGCGGATCCGCTCCCGCGTGACCCCGTAGACCTTGCCGATTTCGTCTAAAGTCTTCGGCTGTCCGTCGGTCAAACCGAAACGCATCGCCACCACGCCGGCCTCACGCTCGGAGAGCGTGTCCAGCACGGAGTGCAGCTGTTCCTGCAGCAGGGTGAAGCTCACGGCATCGGCCGGGACAACGGCTTCGGAGTCCTCAATGAGGTCACCGAATTCGGAGTCGCCGTCCTCGCCGAGCGGGGTGTGCAGGGAAATCGGCTCCCGGCCGTATTTCTGGTCTTCGACAACCTTTTCCGGAGTCATGTCCAGCTCGAGGGCCAGTTCCTCCGGCGTGGGTTCGCGGCCGAGGTCCTGCAGCATCTGGCGCTGCACGCGGGCCAGCTTGTTGATGACTTCCACCATGTGCACCGGGATACGGATGGTGCGGGCCTGGTCGGCCATGGCGC
>JAODMA010000400.1 GCA_025464545.1 Arthrobacter sp.
TTTACAAGAGCGGTGCTCTGGCCAACTGTGCTAAGGAGGCATTCCTTCGCACCAAGATGGACCATCCCCGGGAAGGGGCTTGGCGCCACGGCGCTAGATAAGGTTAGCCCACGGAGCCCCGGTGGTAAAAACCACTCGGTACCCTCGCCGGATCGCCCAGCCATCGCATGCAGGACAAAAAAACAGCCGGCCTGGTTCCGGACGAATCCGGGACCGGGCCGACTGCTGTTGCCGGGCGGTGATGCTGTTACTGCTTGGCGTCGATTGCTGCCGTCAGGAACTGCTCAAACGGAGTCTGGGCGCTCTCACCCTTGCCCCACTGCTTGCCGTCGACGAAGACGGTGGGCGTACCCGTGACCCCGATGACCGAGGCTTCCTGGGTGGTGTTCTTCACGTACGGGCGGTAGGTCTTGTCATCCACGCACTTGTCGATGTTCTTGGCACCGACGTCGGTGGCCATCTTCTTCAGGTCCGAATCGGAAAGGCCTGCCCCGCCTTCGGCGGGCTGCTTGTCGAAAAGCGCGTTGACGAACTCGGCGTACTTCTCCGGGGATTCGTTCACCACGCAGGCGGCAGCGTTGGCCGCACGAGAGGAGTAGTTGGTGGTGGACCGGGTGTCCAGGAAGCCGAGCGGCCGGTACTCCACCGTGATTTTGCCTTCGTTGCGCAGGCTGGTCAGCGTTTCGTTGTACTGCGCTTCGAAGTTCTTGCACACGGGACAGATGAAGTCGATGTAGAGGACCACCTTGACCGGTTTCCCGGCCTCCGGCTCGGCGCCGGGCGCGGTGACCTCAGCCGGCGGCGTGGCCGGAGCTGCCGGAAGGTCGGCGAGCTTGACGGTCGCCGGGGGCGACCGGAGCACCTCGGTGTTGGCCAGCAGCGTGACGCCACCGTGGACGTTGCCGTTGGCCGGCGTGGGCCCTTCATCGGCGATCGGGGCGTTGTTCCTGATGCTGGAGGTGACCACCAGAGCCACGATGGCGAGGATGGCCACGACGGCGGCAACGATGCCCCATCCGATGAGCAGCTTGTTGCGCTTTTCCTTCTTCAGCTGCGCCTCGCGGATTTCACGGGCTTTCTCGCGGGCCGCGGCAGTGCGCTCTGCTTTGGACTGACGGGGGTCGTTTGCGGGGCTCATTAGTTCCTCGTGTCGATCGGCCTGGAATGCTCCACTGGGTGGCAACTTGATCATTTTAGGGGAGAAACCCGAGAGCTTGCGCTTTCAAGTTTCCATTCACGCCTCCTAACGGACGAATAGCCCGGAAGATTCCGTGCCGATAGGGTGGGCTGAGAGCCACGAGCGACCCCAGGGGGCAGCAATGCAAGCGACCGACCGAGCCGACCACGGCGAGGAACAGACCGCAGGAGCGGACGAAACGACCCAGGGCAAGGCCTCCAAGGCCGCCACCGAGGCCGACTCACTGTACGACTTTATGGTGGTCTCCAACCGCCTGCCCGTGGACCGCTGCTCCCCTGACGAGCCCGGCTGCGACGACGGATGGCGCCGCTCCCCGGGCGGCCTCGTGACCGCACTGGCACCCATGATGACGAAGACGGACGGCGCGTGGGTGGGCTGGCACGGTGCCCCCGATGAAACCGTGATGCCTTTCAGCCACGGCGGCATTGACCTGGTCCCGGTCCAGCTGAGCACGGAAGACATCGAACTCTTCTATGAGGGCTTTTCCAATGCCACGCTCTGGCCGCTGTATCACGACGTGATCGCACCGCCGGAGTTCCATCGGACCTGGTGGGATTCGTACCGGCGGGTCAACCGAAGGTTCGCCGACGCCGTCATCCAGCACGCGAGCCCCGGCGCCACGGTCTGGGTCCAGGACTACCAGCTCCAGCTCGTCCCCAAGATGCTCCGCGAGGCGCGACCGGACCTGAAGATCGGCTTCTTCAACCACATCCCCTTCCCGCCGCCGGAAATCTTCGCCCAGCTGCCGTGGCGCCGCGCCATCATCGACGGACTGCTGGGGGCCGACCTCGTCGGCTTCCAGCGCCCCAGCGACGCCGGAAACTTCATGCGCTCCGCCCGCCGCTTCCTTGGTGCCAGCGTCAAGCAGCAGCAAATCCACGTCCGGGGATCCGACGGCGCGACCACCCATATCGCCCGCGCCCAGGCGTTCCCTATCTCGATCGACGTACAGCAAATCAGCGAACTGGCGGTCAGGCCGGAAATCATCGAGCGCGCACGCCAGATCCGCCGCGATCTCGGCAGTCCCAAGACGATCCTGCTCGGCGTCGACCGCCTCGACTACACCAAGGGCATCCGGCACCGGCTCAAGGCGTACGAGGAGCTGCTGGCGGACGGCAAGGTCACGGTGGAGGACGCCGCGCTGATCCAGGTGGCGAGCCCCAGCCGGGAACGCGTGGAGCAATACAGGCTGCTGCGCGAGGAGGTCGAGGGCACCGTAGGCCATATCAACGGCACGTACGACACCATGCAGCACACTGCTGTGCGCTACCTGCACCACAGCTACCCGATCGAGGAAATGGTGGCGCTGTACCTTGCAGCGGACGTCATGCTGGTCACTGCCCTCCGGGACGGCATGAACCTCGTGGCCAAGGAATATGTAACGGCCCGCACGAACAACGACGGCGCGCTTGTGCTGAGCGAGTTCGCTGGCGCCGCGGACCAGCTCAAGCAGGCCTTGCTGATGAACCCGCACGATATCGACGGGCTCAAGGGCACCATCATGAAGGCCGTAAACATGCGGCCCGCC
>JAODMA010000408.1 GCA_025464545.1 Arthrobacter sp.
CTTCAAGCTCGTCGCCGGCCCGCTGCGCCGGATCGCCGAAGAGGCGGCCAAACCCGGCAACGAGAGCAAGCCGTACTTCCTGATCATCGATGAGATGAACCGGGCGAACCTCGCGAAGGTTTTCGGCGAGCTGTACTTCCTGCTCGAATACCGCGACGACCGGATCTACCTTCAGTACAGCCCCAACGAGCCCTTCACCCTGCCGGACAACTTGTACATCATCGGCACCATGAACACCGCGGACCGCTCCATCGCGATGATGGACGCCGCCATCCGCCGTCGTTTCTCCTTCATCGAGCTGCACCCCAAGACTGAGCCGGTGAAGGGCTCGCTACTGCGCTTCCTGCAGGCCCGGGAGCTGGACACCACGCCCGCCCTGCTGATGGACGCGCTCAACGATGCGATCGACGAATGGGACCGCGACCTCATGATCGGGCCTTCCTACTTCATGAAGAAGTCCGCCCAGACCCCCAAGGGCCTGCGCCGGATCTGGAAGTACGAGCTGATGCCGCTGCTCGAGGAGCACTATCACGGCCAGCTCAACCGGGCCCAGCTGGAGGAACGGTTCGGACTGGACCAACTGCTCGCCCGCCTTGAGTACGCCTAGTCAGGGCGCACGCGCCGTGGGCGCGGTTTCCCTGCGCCGGATCGTGCTGGACGAGCTCTCCGTCGGGGTGGCCGAGCGGCTCGACCCGCCCAGCGCCGCCTACATTAACGGAAGCGGCCTGGCGAAGGCGTCGCCGATGGGCATGGGGCTGTACCGGATCGAACCCATTGGGAAGGTCGGGTCGGTGCGCACGCCCACCGTGCAACTGGAAGTGCGGCCCAAGGAACGGCTCGGCCTGGGACGGTTGTTGTTCCTGTTGGGCTACGCCGGGGACCAGGGCTTTCGCGAGGACTCCGTCGCCGCCGCCGAGGAGACCGACCTCTGGAGTGCGTTGGCCGAATCGCTCGCTCAACTCGCCAACCGCGCCCTGAGCAGGGGCGTCCTTCAGGGCTACCTGAACGTGGACGAATCGCTCCGGACGGTCAAGGGCAGGATCCGCATTTCAGACCAGATTTCCCGCCGGCCCGGAATGCTGGTCCCGCTGGAAGTTTCATACGACGAGTTCACCGAGGACATTGCGGAAAACCGGATCCTTCGGGCGGCGCTCGAGCGGATGTCCCAGGTTCCGGGGGTCCGTCCCGAAGTCCTCAGCAGGCTGCGCCAGTTGAAGGGGAAGCTCGCCGCCGTGACCCGGCTGCAGTCGGGTGCGCCCCTTCCGGTCTGGCGCGCCAGCCGGATGAACACCCGGTATCACGCCGCCCTGCGGCTTGCCGAACTAATCCTGCGCAAAGCCTCCGCTGAAGCAGGCGACGGCAAGCAGCAGTCGGCGTCGTTTGTCGTGGACATGTCCTGCGTGTTCGAGGACTTCGTCGGGATCGCGCTGCGGGAGGCCATGACGGCCTTCCCGGGGGAGATGCGGCTCCGGTACAAAGCCTTGCTCAACGAGGCCGTCCGCGACTCGGACCGGATCACGGTCCAGCCGGGCGCCGTGCACCTGCTGGGCGGACGGCCGGTGATGGTCTACGACGCGAAGTACCAGGCGGCGTCCGACGTCGGGGCTTCGCTCTCCGGCGACCATTACCGGATGCTGGCCTACTGCACCTCGTTGCGCGTCCCGACGGCGTGGCTGATCTACCCGGGCGCCGGGGAGATCAAGTTGCGCCGGATCCTGAACACTGACATCGACATCGTGGAGTTCCCGCTGGATCTGTCGCAGTCACCCTCGGAGATTCTGGCCTCCGTCGCGGATCTTGCACAACAGTCCTGGGGCGAAGTCGTGCGGCAGGCCGCGATCAGCCGGTAAGCGTGCCGATGAATGTCCGGTAGGTACTTCCGGGAACGATGCGGCGCGGCAGAACGCCGGGGCGGATAACGTGGCTCCTGCGCTGGGTAGTTGCCCTGCTTCGTCTACCCTGCTTCGTCCTGCCGGTCTGCCATTGAGATTAAGTGGCCCAGCAGCGCCTGTTCCGGCCGGCCGGGGTTACGGGCGACATGCCGGCGAAGTTTTTCGCGCACTTCCGCCTCATCAGGGGCGTTGTCAGCGAGAATCGCATCAATGATGGTCGACACCTGCCTGCGCAGGGGCTCAAAATCAGGGTCGGCCTCTTTGGCCCGGCGGTAATCGTGCAATCGGGCCGAGGATGGCCTGGGGCTTGGCGCCTCGGGAGTCAGCGACTCCGCGGACATCAACTGATGCGACATGTGGCTCTCCCGGCGAGGTAGTAGTTTCGAGTACCGCAACTGCTGGGTCCCCAGCCCGGAATACGAACTTTACTCGGGACAGACCGCTCTGTCTCGCAACACGCTAGAATATCCTTGATGTCACTTTCCACGAGTCCTGTTCGGAGACCGTCCCAGCCGCCCGAAGTGCAGAACGGCGGGTCTGGCCCCGTCTCGGGAGTGCGGGAACGGATTCTCGACGCCGCTTATGAGCTGTTTTCCCGGCGGGGAGTCCGCGATGTCGGTGTCAACGAACTGATCAGCCGCTCTGGAGTGGCCAAGGCGAGCTTTTACCGGCATTTCGCCTCCAAGGACGAGCTGGTTCTGGCCTTCCTCGAACTCAGGGACCAGCGGTGGACCGTGGAAAAGATCATCACGGAGGCCCGGCGCCGGGTTGCCTCCCCGGAGGAGCAGTTGCTCGCCATCTTCGACGTCTTTGCCGACTGGTTCGCGAGAGATGATTTTGAAGCGTGTTCGTTCGTGATCATCCTCCTCGAAATGGGCCCAGACCATCCTCTTGGCCAGGCGAGCATCGACTATCTTGCCAAAATCCGCACCCATGTCCAGCTTCTGGCTGAAGAGGCCGGGCTGCGGGATCCGGAAAACTTCTCCCGGTCCTGGCACATTCTCATGAAGGGATCCATCGTTTCCGCCGCGGAGGGGGACCGCGCCGCCGCAGGCCGCTCCCGTGAGATGGCTGGCTGGCTGATCGCCCACAGCGGCGGATGACGTTTCGGGTTTAG
>JAODMA010000465.1 GCA_025464545.1 Arthrobacter sp.
GGCGCAGTGCGTGTGCGGCCGGCGTTTGGCCAGAGACCAGGTTGACCGAAAGCCAGCGATTACCGAAAGACAGTGCGAAGATTAACCGTGGCCCAACCATCTTCCTTTGCAGCCCGCGCCTACCGCGATGACGCCGTGGTGCTGCGTACCCACAAACTGGGCGAGGCGGACCGCATCATCACCTTGCTGACGAAGCACCACGGCCAGGTCCGCGCCGTAGCCAAGGGGGTCCGGCGCACCAGCAGCCGCTTCGGCGCGAGGCTTGAGCCGTTCATGGTGGCGGATTTGCAGCTGGTGTCGGGGCGCACCCTCGACGTCGTGACCCAGGCCGTGGCCAAAGGTGCCTATGGAAGCAACATCGCCGCCGACTACGGGCGCTACACCGTCGCCGCCGCGATGACGGAGACCGCCGAAAAGCTCACCGACGTCGACGGCGAGGCCGGCACCGCGCAGTACAACCTGCTGGTCGGTGCACTGGCCTCCTTGAGCCGCGGCGACCACACTCCCGAACTGATCCTCGATTCGTACCTGCTCCGGGCCCTGTCCACCGGCGGCTGGGCGCCCAGCTTCACCGTGTGCGCGCGTTGCGGCGCCCCCGGACCGCACAACGCATTCGCCGCGCCGCTCGGCGGGATGGTCTGCGCCGAGTGCCGGCCGCCGGGGTCCCCGGCGCCCGCCTCAGAGACCGTCCTGCTGCTCGGTGCCCTGCTGACCGGGGACTGGACGACGGCGGACGCCTCGGTCTCGGTACACCGCCGGGAGGCCGCCGGCCTGGTGGCGAGCTACCTGCAATGGCATCTGGAACGTGTCCTGAAATCCCTCAAACATGTGGAGCGAACTTAACTGTGGTGTTGGGCAAGAGTGCGGGAAAGAACCCGGCGAAGAAGAATGCACCGGTCCGGCAGCGGAGCGCCCCGGTAGTGAAACCGTACCCGCACCCCTCGGGCGCTGTACCTCCCGCCATTCCGGCGGAATTCATTCCCCGGCACGTCGCGATCGTGATGGACGGCAACGGCCGCTGGGCGAACCAGCGGGGGCTCCCGCGGATTGAGGGCCACAAGGCGGGGGAGCCCGCCCTGCTGGACGTCATGGCGGGTGCGATCGAGCTGGGGATCGAACATGTCAGCGTGTACGCCTTCTCCACCGAAAACTGGCGCCGTTCACCGGAGGAGGTCCGTTTCCTGATGGGATTCAACAAGGATGTACTGCGTCGGCAACGGGACCAGCTGGACGAATGGGGTGTGCGGATCCGCTGGTCCGGCCGGCGTCCCAGGCTCTGGGGCTCGGTGATCCGGGAGCTGGAGGAGGCCGAGGACTACACCCGCGGCAACAGCACCTGCACGTTGAACATGTGTGTTAATTACGGCGGCCGGGCCGAAATCGCCGACGCCGTGTCCGCGATCGCCGAGGAGGTGGCCGCCGGACGCCTCCGCCCGGGAGCAATCACTGAGAAGACCATCCAGAAGTTCCTCGATGAACCCGATCTGCCGGACGTGGACCTGTTCCTCCGCAGTTCCGGTGAGCAGCGCCTGTCCAACTTCATGCTCTGGCAGTCGGCGTACTCGGAATTCGTCTTCCTTGACACGCTCTGGCCCGATGTGGACCGGCGCACGCTGTGGGACGCTGTCGAAATCTACGCACAGCGGGACCGCCGCTACGGCGGGGCCGTTGACGCCGCTGTCCCGGCCTCGCACGGTCCTGGCGCCTAAGACGTCAACCGCCAGGCCGGGGGACCCCCGGCTCTGTTCAGTCCGGACCGCCGTCGTCCAGGGCATAGGCGCGGATCCAGCGGGCCAGTCGGGCATAGGCGTCCTTGCGCACTCCCGGGGCGGACAGGAACACATCGTGAAGCGCCCCGTCGATCCGCTCCAGGGTCACGGTTTGACCCAGGCCGAACGACCGGAGGGCGATCATGTTCACATCCAGCACGGCATCGGTGCTCCGCATGGATTCCTTCCAGACCATCCCGTTAGCGCTGGCCCCCGAGATCAGGACGAGGATGGGGATCTCGAGGTTCAGGCCCCGCGCCACCCGGGCCTGTCCGGCGAGCACTGCGCTGAGCCAGCCGGCGCGGACGGGAAAGGCCTGCGGGGGCCGTAACTCGTCGTTAAGGGTCCATTCACCCTCGGCCGAGCTGCTGATGCTGCGCCAGTAGAACCCCCGTTCGGGGAGCCGGATCACCGACTCAGGCCGCAGCCGGGCCAGCGGGCCCAGCAAGGTGCGGGTCGCCCGCCGGACGGCTGGGCTGCCGTGCATTTCCAGCCAGGGACTGTTCAGGATCAGCTGCGACGCGGCCCCGGGGTGCCGGCTCGCCCAGAGCGCGGCGATCAGGCCTCCGGTGGAGTGTCCCATCAGCGTCACGGCTGGCGGCGGTGCGCCCTCCGGGCGGAGCGAGCTGAGAATGCCGATCGCCGCAGAGATTTCGGCGTCGTAGTCTGCCAGGTCGGCGACGTAGCCGCCATGGGTGCCCGGCCGCAGGCTCCGCCCATGGTTGTGCATGTCCAGCGCGAAAAAGTGGAACCCGCTGCGGGTCCAGAATTCCGCAAGTTCCGTGTTGAAGAAGTAGTCGCTCCAGCCGTGCAGGAACAACACTGCCCGCGCGGGTTGGGGCCCCGGGTGGCGCGTCCTGCCGGCTTCAGGGGCGGTCCGCGGATGAAGGGCCGGGCCGGAGTCTCCGACCCCGCGGGGGACGTGTCGCACAAGGGTGGCGGTGCGGGCCACACCATCCGGACCCTCCGCCCGGAAGACGCAGGCTTCAAAATCGTCTCCGAGGATGTCGGCGTGCCATTCCGCCGTTCCCCGCGCCGGAACGGCGCTTTCGCTGGTCATGGCATCATGCTAACGCGCGGAACTGCTGCCGCCCGGCCGCCGGGGATAGTCAGTCCGGCCGCTGTCATACCGGGAACCACGGCGGTCCGGGTTTGGTTTGGGCCCTAAGAACCGGAAAACTGGACCCATGCGCGTATATCCGACTTTCTTCCGGCTGGCCTTCTCATGGATGGACGCCGAACGCGCCCACAAGATCGGTTTTCGGGCCATTCGTCTGGTCCAGAGCTGCGGCGCCGGGCGGGTGCTGCAGAGGTTCACCGCCCCGGCAGCCTCCCTCCAGACGCACGCGTTCGGCCTGACCTTCCCATCCCCGTTCGGGCTGGCAGCCGGTTTCGACAAGGAAGGCCACGGCATCGAGGCCCTCACCGAGCTCGGCTTCGGCCATGTGGAGGTCGGCACCATCACCGGCCAGGCGCAGCCGGGCAACCCTGCTCCGAGGCTCTTCCGCCTCGTCGAGGACAGGGCCGTGATCAACCGGATGGGATTCAACAACGACGGCGCCGCCGCGGTCGCACCCCGCCTGAAGTCGGCCCGGGCCGCCCTGCAGCGCCGGCATCCGGGGGTCCGGCCGGTGATCGGCGTCAATATCGGCAAGAGCAAGGTCGTGGAGCTGGACGACGCGGTGGAAGACTACCTCGTCAGTGCACGCAGCCTGGCCCCGGCCGCCGATTACCTGGTGGTCAATGTCAGTTCGCCGAACACCCCGGGCCTGCGCCTGCTGCAGGATGTGCAGACTCTGCGCCCCTTGTTGACCGCTGTCGGGGAGGAAGCAGACACAGCGGCCGGCCGGCACGTGCCGCTGCTCGTAAAGATCGCGCCGGACCTCAGCGATGATGACATCGACGACGTCGCGCGCCTGGCGCTGGATTTGAAGCTGGACGGCATCATCGCGACCAACACGACCATCGCCCGGAGCGGGCTGGCTTCGCGCCCGGACAAGGTTGAGGCGTGCGGTGCCGGCGGACTTTCCGGGGCGCCGCTGAAGCAGCGTTCACTTGAGGTGCTGGCCCGGCTCAAGGCCGCAACCGGAGGTGCGCTGACCCTGGTATCCGTCGGTGGCGTCGAAACGGCGCAGGACGTCCAGCAGCGGCTCGACGCCGGGGCCACGCTCGTGCAGGGCTACACGGCGTTCCTGTACGAAGGTCCCTTCTGGGCCTCCCGCATCAACAGGCTGCTCGCGAAACATCCGTCCCGGCGCTAGCCGCCAGGCACCGGACACGAAGAAGCCCCGGCAGTTCAAAAGATCTGCCGGGGCTTCTTTTGAACGAGAAAGTATCAGGCGGGGAACTCGCCGCGCTTGACCTGCGGCTTGGGCAGGCGCAGGCGGCGGAACTGCAGGGAGCGCATGGAGCCGTACCAGACCGTGCCGCGTTCGACCTCGCCAAACTTCGCGGCGAGGCGCTTCTTGAGCTTCCGGGAGAGGATGAAGACGTCCACGAACACGGCCAGGAACATCACCCAGAAGCCACCCAGGACGTAAATCATCTGCTCGCTGGAAGCAGGCACCAGGAGTGAGACGATAACGAAGATCAGCGCACCGAACATGAGGTACTCGCCGAGGCTGAACCGGGCGTCCACGTAGTCCCGGGCAAAGCGCTTCTGCGGGCCCTTGTCGCGCAGCGGCAGGAACCTCTCGTCCCCGGTATCCATGGCCTGCCGCATCTTGAGCCGCTGGTCCTGGATCGCCACGCGTTCGGCTGCCTTCGAGGCCTTGCG
>JAODMA010000473.1 GCA_025464545.1 Arthrobacter sp.
CAGTTGCGGGATAAGTTCGACGTCGAACTGGACACCCACCCGCTGCGCCGGGAAATCATCGCGACCGTGCTGGCCAACGACATGATCAACATGGGCGGCATCACCTTCGCCTTCCGGGCGATGGAGGAGACCTCGGCCAACGAGGCCGCCGTCGCCAAGGCGTTTGTGGCGCTCCGTGAGGTCTACGAACTGGACATCATGATCGGGGAACTCAATGAGCTGCCGGCGTCGTTCCCGACGGAGCACTGGAGCACCATCCACCTCGATATCCGGCGCCTCCTGGACCGGGCCGTCCGCTGGATCCTGAGTCAGAGCAACGCGTCCCGCCCGATCGCCGAAATCGTGGGCGAGTTCAAGCCGCTGATGGATCCGATGCGGTCCCGGCTGCTGGACTACCTGCGCGGCGACGACCGTGCCCGGGTGGCCGCATGGCTGGAAAAGGCCAGGGGTTGGGACCTGCCCGAAGACCTGGCCCACCGCTGGGCGGAATTGTTCGAAAGCTTCGTGCTGCTGGACATCGCCAAGATAGTCCACGTCAGCGAGGAGCCCGTGGAGAACATCGCGCATGTCTACTACACCGTGTTCGACCGCTTCCACGCGGATTCCCTGTTGGAACGAATCACCAAGCTGCCCAGGAACGACCGCTGGCAGGCACTGGCACGCGCGGCCCTGCGCGACGATCTCTACTCAACGGTGTCCGACATGACGATTGCCGTGCTCGGGACGACGCCTCCCGGAGCCCCCGCAGAGGAACGGCTGACCCTATGGGAAAGCCAGAATGCCGATCAGCTGGACCGGGCCAAGAGCATGTTCGATGAGGTCAACGCCCTCGAAGCCGATGACATGGCCTCCCTGTCGGTAGCATTGAGGCTCTTGAGGTCAATCGTTCGACGCTAGCGGCACCTGGTGCCTGCCGCGTCGCAAATGGAGGTGCTGTGGCAATCTTTACGGACCCTATCAGGGAGCATGCTGATTTCGGCCCGGGGGATGCCGAGTGGCTGCACCTCCTGGTCGGCGACTGGCAGATGGTCGCCGACCTGGCCTTTGCGGACCTGGCGCTCTGGTTCCCGCACCCCGAGTTCGGCTATGTTGCGCTCGCGCACGTCCGGCCCTCCACCACGCATACGGTGTTTCACGCCGACTTCGTGGGGGAGGGGATCCGGTCGGATCTGAGGCCGCTGGTCGACAAGGCATGGGAGAGCCGCGGGATTGAGCGCTCCAACGAGACCAACTGGAGCAGCGACATGGCCTTGCGGGTTGAGGCAGTGCCGATGGTCCGCAACGGCCGGACGCTCGCCATCGTCACGACGCATATGGATCTCTCCAGCTCCCGCATGCCATCACGGCTGGAGTTGACCTACCGGCAGTGCGCCTACGACCTGCTGCGGATGGGCACCCTTGGGCTGTGGCCGGACTTTGCCTCGCCCACGGGCTCCCGCCGGGGCGCGCCCCGGGTCGGTGACGGCCTGATCCGGCTCGACGCGGAGGGGATTGTCCAGTATGCCAGCCCCAATGGCGTGTCTGCTTTCCGGCGGCTCGGCGACGGTGAGTCGCTCGAAGGCCGGAGCCTGGCCGAGGTGACGGCGGGGCTCCTGAAGGACCGGCGCCTGGTCGATGAAACCCTGCCCCTGGTGGTCACGGGACGGATGCCGTGGCGCAGTGAAATCGAATCCCGCGGCGTCAGTCTCTCACTGCGGGCGATTCCGCTGCGGGACGAGGAGCACCGCTTCGGAGCGCTTGTCCTGTGCCGCGATGTTTCGGAGCTGCGCCGGCGGGAGATGGAACTCGTCACGAAGGACGCTACGATCCGGGAGATCCACCACCGGGTCAAGAACAACTTGCAGACCGTGGCCGCGCTTCTGCGGATGCAGTCCCGCCGTATGGTCAGCGACGAGGCCAAGCAGGGGCTCGAACAAGCCATGCGCCGGGTGGCGACGATCGCCCTGGTGCACGAAACGCTGTCCCAGGGGCTGACCCAGAGCGTTGATTTCGATGAGCTGATCGGGCGGCAGTTCCGGCTGTCCGCCGAAGTGGCCTCTCCGTCGCAGCAGGTAAAGACGCAGCGCTCCGGTTTATTCGGCGAGCTGCCGAGCGACTTCGCCACCCCGCTTGCCCTCGTGATCAACGAGCTGGTGACCAACGCCGTCGAGCATGGGCTGGAGGGACGCGCAGGCACCGTTTGGCTCATCGCCGACCGCTCGGAAAGCGAGGACGGCGACGAACTGCTGACCGTTACCGTGGCGGACGACGGCGTGGGCATACCCGAAACGCCCTATGTGGAAGGCCTTGGCCTGCAGATCGTCCGAACCCTTGTCACCAGTGAACTCGGCGGCAGCATCCGGTGGACGGCGCGGGAAGGCGGCGGCACGGCCGTTCAGATCGTCCTGACCCTGACCACCAACTAAAACGAAGCAAGGGCTGCAGACCTGGGGTCTGCAGCCCTTGCTTGTGTCCCGCCAGCGGCGGAACGTCTGCCCGAAGGCCGAAAATCAGGAGGCGCGGCGGGCGCGTGCTGCGCGGCGCTTCAGGGCGCGGCGCTCGTCTTCGCTCATGCCGCCCCACACGCCGGCGTCCTGGCCGGACTCGAGGGCCCACTGGAGGCAGGTATCCACCACCGGGCAACGCCTGCAGACGCTCTTGGCCTCTTCGATCTGCAGGAGCGCAGGGCCGGTGTTTCCCACCGGGAAGAACAGCTCCGGGTCCTTGTCAAGGCACGCTGCGCGGTTACGCCAATCCATGCTGATGTGTCACTCCA
>JAODMA010000497.1 GCA_025464545.1 Arthrobacter sp.
GCTCTTCCGATCTAGGAAATGACGCGGCCGGGGGTGTTCGGCCTCGATGAGATCCATTGCTACCTTCTTGGTTGGGTGGAAGCGGTGCCTCCAGTGTCCCTCTCAGTTAGGTCTATCCAACCAGACATTAGGCAAACAATGTGCAAACGTCGGCAGGCATGTTGCAAAAATCGGCGTTTTTAGGGTTGCTCACGCGCCTCCCCTTTCCGGTCCGGGATGTCGTCGACGGCCGGTGCGGGAACAACCGCACCCCGGGCACCGCCCGGACCCCGCGGGAGGCGGAGACCGGACGGCGCCACGGCACGACCGCGTTCTTTAGCTCAGGTAGCCGTTGGGATTCAGGACATACTTGGTGGCTGCACCGGCGTCGAATTCGGCGTAGCCCTTGGGCGCCTCCTCCAGCGTGATTGCCTTCGCGTTGACGTTCTTGGCGATATGCACCTTGTCATGCAGGATTGCCATCATCAGTTGGCGGTTGTACTTCATCACCGGGCACTGGCCGGTGGTGAAGCTCAGCGATTTTGCCCAGCCGGTGCCGAGGCTGATGGAGAGTGCACCCTTCTTGGCCGCTTCGTCCACACCGCCCGGGTCACCGGTGACGTAGAGTCCCGGGATGCCCAGTGCGCCGCCGGCGGCTGTGATCTCCATGAGTGAATTGAGCACAGTCGCCGGAGCTTCCTTCGCATCGTGGCCATGCCCCTTGGCTTCGAATCCGACAGCGTCGACGCCCGCGTCGACTTCCGGGACGCCCAGGATCTGTTCGATCTGTTCGGCGGGCCCGCCCTCGGTCAGATCCACGGTTTCACAACCGAAGCTCCGCGCCTGCGCCAGGCGGTCAGCGTTCAGGTCCCCCACAATCACGACGGCGGCCCCGAGCAATTGAGCGCTGGTGGCCGCGGCGAGTCCTACGGGACCGGCTCCTGCGATGTAAACCGTCGAGCCAACACCCACGCCGGCGCTGACGGCGCCGTGGAAGCCTGTCGGGAAGATGTCGGACAGCATTGCCAGGTCCAGAATCTTCTCAAGGGCCTGGTCCTTGTCCGGGAACTTCAGCAAGTTCCAGTCCGCATATGGCACCAGGACGTAGTTCGCCTGGCCACCGACCCAGCCACCCATGTCGACGTAGCCGTAGGCGCTGCCTGGGCGATCCGGGTTGACGTTGAGGCAGATGCCTGTCTTGCGTTCCTTGCAGTTGCGACACCGACCGCAGGCAATGTTGAACGGGACCGAGCAGAGGTCACCCACTTTGATGAATTCGACGTCGGGTCCCACCTCGACCACTTCGCCGGTGATCTCGTGGCCGAGCACCAGGTCCGAGGGGGCCGTGGTGCGGCCGCGGACCATGTGCTGGTCAGAGCCGCAAATGTTCGTGGCAACGGTCTTGAGAATTGCCCCATGGCGTACCTGGCGGCCCACATTGGCGGGGTTGACGCCCGGACCGTCTTTGAGTTCGAAGGTGGGGTAGTCAATGTCGATGAGTTCGACTTTTCCTGGACCCTTGTAGGCAACGGCTTTGTTCCCTGTCATCACTTTCCTCCTTGTTCACGGACCCCACATTGGGATCCAGTTGTGATTCACGAAGCGATCTCTGATGCACCCTCGGCCGGAATACCTCGGCCGCGTTGCCGACAAACATGCACGACTGCACTATCGGTACGCCGGATCTTGGATGATGCGGCCAGTCTAGGCGGTCAGGATTCCAAGCGATAGGGCCCGTCGTCCCTCTCTGTGAAGAAAGAGGCCGAGCCGCTGGCGAACCGTGCTGGGGCCCGGATTTATCTCAGGAAACGGCGGCCTGGACCGCCTGTATCACCTCAGGCGAGTCCGGCTCCACGGTGGGCGCAAAGCGGGCCACGACCTCGCCGTCGCGATTCACGAGGAACTTCTCGAAGTTCCATTTCACCAATCCCGGCAGGACGCCGTTCTTGAATCTGGTCAGTTCGGCGTAGAGGGGATGCTGGTTCTTGCCGCGGACATTGGCCTTCGTGGTGAGCGGGAACGTCACGCCGAAAGTACGTTCGCAGAACTCGGCGATTTCGGTCTCCGCAGCCGGTTCCTGCCCGGCAAACTGGTTGCAGGGGACGCCGAGGACCTGGAAACCCTGATCCCGGAACTTGTTGTGCAGGGCCTGGAGCCCGGCGTACTGCGGTGTGAACCCGCATTGGGAAGCCACATTCACCACCAGCACAACGTCCCCTTTGAAGCGGCCGAAGTCAGTCTCCGTGCCGTCGATGAGGGTTAGGGGAATCGAGTGCAGAGTGGTCATGGGCGTCCTCGCAGAATTGGTGGTCCGTAGCGGCGTGCCGGAACCGGTCACGACTGTCTTTCGCTACAACGCGCCGACGAACGGGTTTGTGCCCGGCCGAGCGACGGCGGGCCGGGCACCCCATAGGGGCTGGGCTTCATGACCCGGCCCGGCCCGGCACCGCTCCGCCGCCGCTCCGCCCGGCGCTCCGCCCGGATCAGCCCTACGGCGTCTTGGATGCAGTGGAAGTAGCGGCTGCCTCCGTGGCGGCTGCCGATGGCGTCGCGGGTCCGGGTGCCGTGGGTCGGGTCGAAGGCGCCGCTGGCCTGGTCGGCGCCACCGGCGACTTCTTCGGTTGAGCCATGCTGCTGGTGGGAGCAACGGGGGTGCTGGGCACGGACGGCGGGACAGGGGTCTTGGGCGCCACCGGGGCCACTGGCGCACTCGTTGCAGTCGGTGTAGTGGGTGACACGGTGGCCGCCTTGCTGGTCGACGGCGCCGGAGCGGTACTCGGAACGGGCGGGGCAGGCGATGTTGATGGCGCAGCCGCGCTTTGACTTGCCGTTGCGGCCGGCTGAGTCGGGGCGGGGGTCGTAGTGGGGGCGGGGGTGGAAGCGGTCGGCGTGCCCGGCGCCGGCGTTCCCGGCGTGAGCGTGCCCGGCGTTCCCGGCGTGCCCGGCGTCGGCGTTCCCGGCGTCAGCGTTCCCGGCGTGCCCGGCGTCGGCGTTCCCGGCGTC
>JAODMA010000496.1 GCA_025464545.1 Arthrobacter sp.
CAGCGGCCGCGACACCCGGCGCAGCGGCGGCGAACCCGGTGGACGGTCGGGCGAACGCCGCCGTCGTCCTGCCGAGGCCGAAACCAGCACCCGGCCCGCGGCCGAGGCACCGGCCAAGGCGGCCAGCGTCCCGACCGAGGTCGACCGCGCCACCCGCGCCCGCCGCCGGACCCGCCGCCGCAACGGCGAAGTGGTCGCCGGTGAAGGGCAGCAAGGCAACACCCGGCCCAGCAACGCCGAGGCCTAAGCCCGTTCATGACTGACACCGTCTGGGCGCCGGACGGCAGCAACCTGGTGGTACACGCGGACAACGCGGAGTACCTGCCAACGCTGCCGGACGGCGCCTTCACACTCATTTACGTGGACCCGCCCTTCAACACCGGCCGGGTGCAGCGGCGCCAGGAGACCAGGATGGTGCTCAACGCCGGCGGCGAGGGCGACAGGGTCGGCTTCAAGGGCCGGTCCTACGACCCGATCAAAGGCGCGCTGCACAGCTACGACGACGCGTTCAGCGACTACTGGACTTTTCTGGAACCACGGCTGGTCGAGGCCTGGCGGCTGCTAGCGGACGACGGGACCCTGTACCTGCACCTCGACTACCGGGAAGTCCACTACGCCAAGGTGATGCTCGATGCGATCTTCGGCCGTGAGTGCTTCCTGAACGAGATTATCTGGGCCTACGACTACGGTGCCCGGGCCAAGTTCCGCTGGCCCACCAAGCACGACAACATCCTCGTTTACGTGAAGAACCCGGCCCGGTACCACTTCGACAGCGCGGAGGTGGACCGTGAGCCGTACATGGCACCGGGCCTCGTGACGCCGGCAAAACGGGAACTCGGCAAGCTGCCCACCGATGTCTGGTGGCACACCATTGTGTCCCCGACCGGCAAGGAGAAGACGGGATATCCGACGCAGAAGCCCGAGGGACTGATCCGGCGGGTGGTCACCGCGTCGAGCCGGCCCGGCGACTGGTGCCTCGACTTCTTCGCCGGCTCCGGAACGCTGGGAGCCGTCGCAGCGAAGCTGGACCGCAGGTTCGTCTGCGTGGACCAGAACCGGCCGGCCATCGATGTCATGGCCAAACGCCTCGCGGCCCACGCCAGTTTCACCGCCTTCACCCCCGGCTGAGCCTGCCCCCCGGTTCGCTCAACCCCGTTGCGCTATCACTTGTGGTTGCCGTCCGGCCCTCATGGCGACGCCTGCTGATGGCGCAACCGGGGGGCCGCAAGCCCTACCACTCCATCAGCGCACCACGGAGGATCCGGTGCCCAGTTCCTCAATCCGGGCGAAGACCTCCGGCGAGGTCACGTTCTCGCCCAGCAGGTTCGGTTTCCCGGCGCCGTGGTAATCCGATGATCCCGTCACAAGCAGCCCGTGCCTCTGCGCAAGCTTATGCAGAAGCGCCCTGCCCTCCTCGGGATTGTCCCGGTGGTAGATCTCCAGCCCGGCCAGTCCGGCGTCGATCATCTCGTGGTACGTCTGCTCCCCCACGATCCGTCCCCGGGCGGACGCCACCGGGTGGGCGAACACCGGGACCCCGCCGGCGGCACGGACCAGTTCGACGGCGAGCGCGGGATCAGGCGCGTAGTGCTGCACATAGTAGCGCGAGCGTGAGGTCAGGATGGAGCTGAAGGCCTCGGACCTGTCCTCGACGACCCCGGCGGCGACGAGCGCGTCGGCGATGTGCGGCCGGCCCAGGGTGGCTCCGGGCGCGACGTGGTGGATGACGTCGTCCCAGGTCAGCGGATAGTCCTCGGCGAGCAGGCTGACCATCCGCTCGGCCCTCGTATAGCGCGCATCCTTGGCCTTGGTGATTTCCTCCAACAGCCCGGGATGCTCCGGGTCGTGCAGATAGCTGAGCAGGTGGACGCTGATGCCCTCGGAGGTCCGGCAGGAAATTTCCATTCCGGGAACCAGAGCGACGCCGCACTCCCGCGCCGCCAGGGCCGCCTCGGCCCAGCCGTCGGTGGAGTCGTGGTCCGTCAGGGCGAGCACATCGATCCCGGCCTCGGCGGCGGACGCCATCACCTCCGCCGGGGCCTGGGTGCCGTCGGAAACATTCGAGTGCGCATGCAGGTCAATCCTCACTCCACCAGCCTAGTAGATGGCTGCCGACGGCCTGTTGGCCTAAGCCGCGCCGCTGGTGAGACTATGGGACGGTGAACGATGCCGATAACACCCCAGTCTCCGCTTCCCAGCCCCTCGACGAGCGCGTCAACAACCGCTCGCAGCGGCCCAGTTCCGACGCTTTCAAGGCCTTCATGGCCAGCAACTGGGCGCCGTCCCAGCAGCAGCTCCCCGAGCGGGACGCCGTCGCCGGCCATGCGGCCAGCCGCCGCCGGGCCATCTCAGAACTGTTCAAGGGTGAGCGCCTGGTCATTCCCGCCGGTCCGCTGAAGGTCCGCTCGAACGACTGCGACTACCGCTTCCGCCCGCATTCCGCCTTCGCGCACCTCACCGGGCTGGGCCTGGACCATGAGCCGGACGCGGTCCTCATCCTGGAGCCCGCAGAGGAAGGCAAGGGCGACGACGCCGGCCACCACCACGCAACGCTCTACTTCCGCCCGCTGGCCGGCCGCGACACGGAACAGTTCTACGCCGACTCCCGCTCCGGCGAATTCTGGATCGGCGCCCGCCCGACGCTGGCCGAATTCAAGGCCCGTCTCGGCCTGGCGACTGCCGACCTCAGCGAACTGGAACTCGCCATCACCAAGAATGTCGGCGCTCCGGAAATCGGTGGCATCTCGGTCCGGCTGGTGCGCAAGGTGGACGAGAACATCGATGCCCTCGTGGACACTGCACGGTACAACACGGCCAAGGATCCGGAGAACCTGGACCTCGGGGTCTTCGACGCCCTGGACGAGAAGCTTACCGAGGCGCTCTCCGAGCTTCGCCTGCTCAAGGACGAGTGGGAAGTCGAGCAGCTCAAGCTCGCCGTGGCCGCCACCGTGGAGGGCTTCACCGACGTGGTCAAGGTCCTGCCGAGGGCGCTGACCCACCAGCGCGGCGAACGCGTCGTGGAAGGCGCGTTCTTCGCCCGGGCCCGCGAGGAAGGCAACGAGCTCGGTTACGACACGATCGCCGCGTCCGGCAACAACGCCCCGGTGCTGCACTGGACCCGCAACACCGGCAAGGTCACGGCGGGCGAACTGCTGCTGCTCGACGCCGGCGTCGAAGCTGAATCGCTCTACACCGCGGACATCACCCGCACCCTGCCGGCCAACGGCACCTTCTCCGCGATCCAGCGGAAGGTCTATGAGGCCGTGCTCGACGCCGCCGACGCAGGCTTCGCCGCCGCGCAGCCCGGCACGAAGTTCCGCGACATCCACACCGCGGCCACCACCGTGCTGGCGGAACGGCTCGCCGAATGGGGCCTGCTGCCGGTGTCCGTGGAGGAAGCCATCAGCCCCGAGGGCCAGCAGCACCGCCGCTGGATGCCGCACGGCACCAGCCACCATCTGGGGCTGGACGTGCACGACTGTGCCCAGGCGAAGCGGGAACTGTACCTGGACGGTATCCTCACGCCCGGCATGGTCTTCACGATCGAACCCGGCCTGTACTTCAAGAACGAGGACCTGGGCATTCCCGAGGAATACCGCGGCATCGGCGTCCGGATCGAGGACGACGTCCTGATGACGGCCGCCGGACCCGTCAACCTCAGTGCCGCCCTGCCGCGCAAGGCGGACGATGTTGAGTCCTGGATGGCGGGGATCTACCAGGAAGCCGACGGCCAGCAGCCGTAGCCTTTCATCGCACCCCACGGACCGGCAACGCAGAAAGCCCCGTCCCGGAGAATATCCGGGACGGGGCTCTCTGCGGTCGGGCTACGGCTTGGAACCATCCTCGCCTGGTTCGTGCTTGGGGGTGACCCGCACACCGTACTGCGGCCGGCCATCGGGCAGGTCGGGGT
>JAODMA010000050.1 GCA_025464545.1 Arthrobacter sp.
TTCCCGTGAACTGCTACGCAATCGACCTCGACGCCGTCACTCGCAATGCAGCGGCGTTCGCCGCGGAGACGGCTCGGCTGGGACTCACACCATTCGCCATGACTAAGCAGATCGGCCGCAATCCGGATGTCTCCAAGGCCCTCGTGAATTCCGGCATTACTCATGCCGTCGGAGTCGACCTGCAATGTGCCGTCGCCGCTGCCTCCGGCGGCCTTCGGGTGGGCCACATCGGCCACCTCGTCCAGATTCCCCGGCATGAGGCGGACTTGGCGGCATCGCTAGAACCGCTGTACTGGACCGTGTTCAGCGAGGCCAAAGCCCGCGAGGCCGGTGCCGCGGCGCTCCGGCGCGGCAGGACCCAGAACGTCCTGCTCCGCGTAGTGGCACCGGGGGACCGCTTCTACACCGGTCACGAGGGGGGCTTTCCTCTGGACGCCATCGTCGAGGCAGCTGACACCGTCGACGCACTCCCCGGGGTGCGCTTCGCTGGTATCACAACTTTCCCCGCCACGCTCTTCAACCCGGAAACCGGCACCGCAGAGGCCACGCCGAACCGCGGCACGCTCACCCGGGCGGCGGCGCTCCTCACCGCCGCCGGCCGGACGGGCTTTGAGGTGAATGCGCCTGGAACCACCTCGATCTCCGTGCTGGAGGGGCTCGCCCGCGACGGCGCCACCCAGGTGGAACCGGGCCACGGACTCACAGGCACTACGCCCCTGCATGCCGTCACGGACCTGGCGGAAGAACCCGCAATCGCCTATGTCAGTGAAGTGTCCCACCTCTGGAACGACAGGGCCTACGTCTTCGGCGGAGGACTCTACGTGGATCCGGTCCTCGGAGGGGGCAGTACCAGCGCACTCGTCGTTCCCGGCGGCACGGACGTCTCCGCCGCCCCGGCTCTTCCCGTGGAGATGCCGGCGCCCCAGGCTATCGACTACTACGCCACGATCCCTCTGGACGAAGGCAGCCCCGTCGCCCAAGGCGACACCGTCATCTTCGGATTCCGCCCGCAGGTATTCGTCACCCGGGCACTCACCGCCGCAATCTCCGGAGTCTCCACAGGAACCCCCCGCGTTGAGGGCGTCTGGGCATCCGACGGCTCCGCGCCGCTCACACCCGCCCGGTCCTGACCACGCATTCAGATAGGACAGAACATGACATTCACATCTCCGGTAGCCGAGGCTGCTGCCCCCGCTTCCGCCCCGCCCCTGCGGCTGAAGGGCATCCACAAGAGCTTCGGCGGCGTCGTAGCCATCAAGCACTTTGACCTGGAAGTACACCCGGGTGAGATCGTGGCCCTGGTCGGCGACAACGGCGCCGGCAAATCCACTCTCGTCAAGATCATCTCCGGGCTGTACCAGCCCACCGAAGGGGAAATCTGGCTGAACGGCGAGCAAGTAAACTTCCGTGATGCCTCCGACGCGCGCGCCAAGGGCGTCGAAGTCGTGTACCAGGACCTGGCACTCGTTGAGGACCAGCCCGTCTACATGAACATGTTCCTCGGCCGAGAGCTGACCAAAGGCCCGCTGCGAATTTTGGACCGGAAGGCCATGGCAAGGCAGACGCAGGAGCTCGTGGACACCCTGGACGTGCGCATTCCGTCCGCCAAGGCGACCTTGAGCGACCTGTCCGGCGGACAGCGCCAGGGCGTAGCCATCTGCCGCGCCACACACTGGGCCAGTGGCCTGGTGATCATGGACGAGCCAACCGCAGCCCTCGGCGTCGCCGAGACAGCGAAGGTCGAGGAAGTCATCCTCAAGCTCCGCTCCCGGGGCGCGGCCGTCCTAATCGTCAGCCACAACATGGACCAGGTGTTCCGCATCGCAGACCGCGTCACCGTGCTCCGACGGGGAACCCAGGTCGGCACCAAGCGCCTGGCCGAGACCTCGCACAACGAAGTTGTCGCCATGATCACCGGACTCAGCTCATGACCGTCGAAGGCGAGATCCGCGCCGGGGCCCACATGCGGGCCGAAATCGCCGAACAGCCGGCACGTTGGCTCGACCTCATCAACCGGGGACAGTCCCGGCTCGAACAGGCAGCGGAACTCATCCGCACGGTCAACCCCGAGCTTCTGGTATTTGCCGCCCGCGGATCCAGCGACCACGCCGCCATGTACGGCCAGTATCTGGCCCACAACACCCTCGGCATACCGGCCTTGCTGTCGACGCCCAGCACGGTGACCGCGTTCGGCACCGAGCTGAGGTATCCGGCAACGGTCATGCTGGCCGTGTCGCAGTCGGGCGAATCCCCTGACCTGCTCGACACTGTGCGCGCTGCAAAACGCGCCGGGGTGCCCGTTGTCGCGTTTACCAATAGCGAAGCGAGCACTCTGGCCGGCCTGGGCGACGTGCACATCGATCTGCTGGCCGGCCCTGAACTCTCCGTGGCGGCCACCAAGACCTACACCGCCGAACTGCTCGCCCTGTACATGGTGCTCATGCTCGCCGCGGGCAGTTCCTGGGAAGATGTCAAGGCGAGGGCGGAGGCGGCCGCCCGAGCCGGGAGCCGCGTTATCGAGGCAACCGCGACTTCCGGAGAGCGGCTCGCAGACATACTGCAGGACGCTGACAGGGTCCTGGTGGTCGGTCGCGGCTACTCGATGTCCACGGCAAAAGAAGGCGCACTCAAGCTGATGGAGACTAACTCCATCGCCGCGTCGGGCTGGAGCGCCGCCGACGCCACACACGGGCCGCTCGGGCAGGTGATACGGGGAACGCCCGTCATCACCCTCACCGCGAGCCCCGCAGGGCGGGAATCCGTCCAGGCCTTCGCCGAAGCGTCCCGCGCACTCGGCGGCCGGAACATTTCTATTGGGCCGTTCGAAGGGAATGCATCCGAACTTTCCGACACCGAGGGCTCCGGTCTTGACCCCGCACTCATTCCCTTGGTGGAAATCATCCCACTGCAACAGCTGGCGTTGTGCCTGGCCTTGCGTCGCGGAATCGATCCTGACCACCCAGCAGGGCTAAAGAAGGTCACTAAAACCGTCTGAAGTTCAATCCGCCGTGCTGCAGACCGCAAGCGTTTTCGGCTCTGCGGGCGGATGGGGCACATAGGGGGTCTCGGTCATGGTGTCCGTGGATTGCGCAATGCGTGCGAGATGCCACCCGCGACCGCGAGCACGACCGTGACCACGAAGCTGACCTGTACCGACACCGGCTGCCACAGCGGCAAGGGCCTGCTGGTGGCGGTAGGCGTGGCACGGCTCCAGCCGACCAGGCGGGCCGCGACTTCAGCGGTCCGCCCCTTTGCGCGGGCGTCTTGTGCGATCGCGTCAGGCTACGCGGTGCTTTCGCAGGGTCCTGAGCGCGGCGGCCGCGACTCCGCCGGCCGCCAGCGCCCAGGGGGCGCCGACGATGACGGGATCGATCCACTGATGGCTCAGGTCGGCGCGCTTTTGACCGAAGCGGGAGGAGATCCCGTGGCGCGAAAACTCGCTGAGCACCCCCGTCTCGGTGATCGGATTGTCCGGGCGCAGGGTAGCGAACGAGCGAAGGTGGTGTTCCCACGCATCGACCC
>JAODMA010000126.1 GCA_025464545.1 Arthrobacter sp.
CGCCGGCATCGAAGGCCGGAATTTTGGCGAGCGCAGCCGTGACGATGGCGGCGGCGAGGTCGTCGGGCCGCTCGTCTTTCAGGGAGCCCTTGAAGGCGCGTCCGATGGGGCTTCTGGCAGTGGAAACAATGACTGCTTCTGACATGCGCCCAGCCTACGCTTGGGCCAGCCCACGCGCATGGCCACTGCCGCGCCGCGGACGTCGAAGATGTCCGGGGCGGCGTAACCGCTGTATGGCATTCGTGCGGCGGCTCATAGGGCAAGCTATGCGCCCTGCCGCACGGGTCTGTACCGTGGTGCCATGGACCAGACGACCCCCCAGACCGCGAACACCTCCGCCGGTTCCGCGCGGCGCTATGCCTCGGGCCGGCAGTACGAGCTCCGGCGCGGAGACGCGCTGGCCGTCGTGACGGAACTGGCCGCAGGCCTCCGGCTCTACAGCCGCGGCGGCACCCAGTTGACCGAAAGCTACGGCGATGCGGAGATCCCGCCGGGGGCAACCGGGATTACCCTGGCCCCGTGGGCCAACCGGGTGGAAGACGGCGTCTGGCATCTCAACGGCAAAAAGCAGCAGCTCGACATCACGGAGGTGTCCCGCAACAACGCCAGCCACGGGCTGCTGCGCAACGCCTCCTACGGACTCGTGGATGAGTCGCAGTTCTCGGTCACGCTGGAAGCCGTGATCTTTCCGCAGCACGGTTATCCCTTCCTGCTGCGCCACCGCGTCCGCTATGAGCTGGCTGAGGACCTTGGACTGGTGGTCCGGCAGACGCTGATCAACGACTCCCAAGCGCCCGCGCCATGCGTCCTCGGTGCGCACCCCTACTTGCGGCTCGGGGAGCTGCCCAGCGAGGAGCTCGTTCTGACCGTCGGCGCCGGCACGAGGCTCGCGGCCGATGCCCGGGGCATTCCCCGTAGCAGCGAACCGGTCAGCGGGACCCTTGACCTGCGCGGCGGCCGGCAGATCGCCGGACTGGACGTCGACTCCGCCTACACCGACCTGAAGTTCGACGGCGGCATCGCCCGGCACACGCTGCGCGCACCGGACGGGCGGAGTGTGAGCCTCTGGCAGGACGAAAACTGCGGCTATGTCCACATCTTCGTTTCCACCAAGTTCCCGGGACGGGCCAAGGCGGTCGCGATTGAACCCATGACCGGGCCGGCCAACGCGTTCAACAGCGCAGAAGGACTCCACTGGCTGGAGCCGGGGGAGGAGTTCGGGATGAGCTGGGGCATCAGCGCGGCGCTGGAAAGCGGAGTTTCCCATCCGGGCGCCACTGGTGAATCATGAAGCTATGACCCCAGCTGACGCCCCCGCACCGCACCCCGGATCCGATCCGGCCACGCCCGCCGCACCCTTGCGGGTTCTGACCGACCGTCAGCTGGACCGGGACATCCCCTACGGCGTGCGGATCGCGGCAGCGTGGTCCTGGCGGCTGGGGTTGATCCTGCTGTTCAGCGGCACGCTGATCTGGCTGCTCAGCCACATCAGTTTCCTCTTGATCCCCCTTATGGTTGCCGCCCTGCTGGCCGGCCTGCTGAATCCCGTCACGCGATGGCTCAGGACGCGGCAGTTGCCCAACGGGGCCGCCGTCGCCATCACCGTCCTGGGCTTCATCGGTGCGATTGGCGGTGCACTGGCCCTCGTGGGCCGGCAGCTCGTCTCCGGCTTTTCCGAATTGTGGAGCGAGGCGCTGGTCGGCATCCAAAAAATCCAGGGCTGGCTGGCGGAGGGCCCCCTGCACCTGTCCGCCGACCAGATCGACCAGTACATCAAAGAAGGCACCGCGGCGCTGCAAAACAACAGCAGCAGCATCCTCAGCGGCGCCCTGTCTTTCGGGAGCACCGCAGGGCACTTCGCGGCGGGGCTGATCCTGGCGCTGTTTATCCTGATCTTTTTCCTGCTGGAAGGTGACCGTATCTGGGCCTTCCTGGTCCGGCTGCTGCCCAGGAAGGCCCGCGCCGCCACCTACGGGGCCGGCCGCAAGGGCTGGGCCTCAATGGTGAGCTACGCCCGCATCCAGATGTTCGTCGCCTTTGTGGACGCAGTCGGCATCGGTGTGGGCGCCGCCATCATCGGCGTCCCCCTGGCCCTGCCGCTGGGCGTGCTGGTGTTCCTCGGCTCCTTCATCCCGATCGTCGGTGCCCTGGTGACCGGCGCCGTCGCCGTGCTCCTGGCCCTCGTCGCCAACGGCTGGGTCAATGCCCTGATCATGCTCGGGATCGTGCTGCTGGTCCAGCAGTTGGAAAGCCACATCCTGCAGCCACTGGTGATGGGCAAGGCCGTGGCACTGCATCCGGTAGCCGTAATCCTCGCCGTCGCGGCCGGTTCGTACCTCGCCGGGATCCCGGGGGCCCTGTTCTCGGTGCCGATCCTTGCCGTAGCAAACTCGGCGATTCGCTACATTGCCGGCAGAACGTGGGAACATGATGGGGTGCTTGCGGCCGCGGGTCAGCAGGGGGTCCTTGCCTCTGCCGTGCCCGGCGCCGACAACACCTTTAGAGACGCCCACTTGCCGCATGGAACCCCCGGCGGCCGGGAGGACGCCGCACACCACCCTGGTGGCCCGGGCAGCGATGCCGGCCGGGGCACCGGAGCCTGATTCGAAGAAGGAGACTCGTACGT
Source organism: Arthrobacter sp. (assembly GCA_025464545.1). GTDB lineage: Bacteria > Actinomycetota > Actinomycetes > Actinomycetales > Micrococcaceae > Arthrobacter. Next base: position 2,627 of record JAODMA010000126.1, read on the forward strand.
GCTTACCCTTGAGAGCCTGCCCGTCACGCTGGACGATGTCCTGGAGGCGCAGAAGCTGCTCGACGGGATCATCACGCGGACCCCGGTGGAGTCGTCCCGGGCGCTCGGCAGCCTGGTCGGCGGCGACGTGTTCCTCAAGTGCGAAAACCTGCAGCGCGCCGGCTCCTTCAAGGTGCGGGGCGCCTACGTGCGGATGGCAAAACTTTCCCCGGCGGAGAAGAAGCGCGGCGTCGTGGCCGCGTCCGCCGGCAACCACGCCCAGGGCGTTGCGGTGGCGGCGAAGAGCCTCGGCATCAAGGCCCGCATCTATATGCCGCTCGGGGTCGCCTTGCCCAAGCTGGCCGCCACCCGCAGCCACGGCGCGGAGGTGGTGCTGCACGGCCACAACGTCGACGAAGCCCTCGCCGAGGCAAAGCGTTACGCGGACGAGTCCGGCGCCGTCTTTGTCCACCCGTTCGACGACGTGGACGTGGTCGCCGGACAGGGCACCGTCGGCCTCGAGATTCTCGAACAGGTCCCCCACGTCGACACCATCCTGATGGGGGTCGGCGGCGGCGGGCTCCTCGCCGGAGTCGCCGTCGCGGTCAAGGCCCGGGCAAAAGAACTCGGCCGGGAGATCCGCATCATCGGGGTGCAGGCCGAAAACGCCGCCGCGTATCCGCCCTCCCTCGCGGCGGACGCCCTGGTGCCGCTCAAGCGGGTCTCGACCATGGCTGACGGCATCGCCGTGGGCCGGCCCGGCCAGTTGCCGTTCAGCATCATCCGCGAACTGGTGGACGACGTAGTCACCGTCAGCGAGGACGCCCTGGCCCGCGGGCTGATCTTCCTCCTGGAACGCGCCAAGATGGTCGTGGAACCAGCCGGGGCCGTCGGCGTCGCGGCCCTGATGGAGGGCAAGATCGAGAACCCCGGGACCGTTGCGGTGGTGCTGTCCGGCGGCAACATCGATCCCATGCTGATGCTGAAGGTCATCCAGCGCGGTCTCTCGGCCGCAGGCCGGTACATGACGGTCCGCATGATGCTGGACGACCGTCCCGGCTCGCTTGCCACGATTGCCCGTATCATCGCCGAGAATGACGCGAACGTGACCGGCCTGGACCACACCCGGGTGGGTGGTTCGATCAGCATGGGCGACGTCTCCATCACGGTGAACCTGGAAACCAAGGGCCACGAACACTGCGAACAGGTCCTGGCAGCACTCCGGGCCGAGGGTTTCCAGCCGATTGTGGTTCACTAGGCGCCATGAACCTCGACTCCTTCCCCGACGACCGGCCCCGCACAGTTGACACCCGCGCCTCGCGGGCCCGGCGCGGGCTGGTGGTGGTGGGTTCCTTCGTGCTGGCGCTGTACCTGATCGAGATCGTCAACACCGTGTTGTTGCACTCGCTGAACCGCACCTTCGGGCTGCGCCCGCGCAGCCTGGACGGGCTCCTGGACATCCTGACGTTCCCGCTGCTGCACGCCAACCTCGCCCACCTGCTCTCCAACACGCTGCCGCTGATCATCTTCGGATTCC
>JAODMA010000158.1 GCA_025464545.1 Arthrobacter sp.
GCCCGGGACCCGGCCACCCGGGGCTCCATGCGGACCTATACGGTGCGCGCGGAACGCCTCGACGCCGTCTACCCCGAGATCGACGTCGACTTCGTGCTGCACGTTGACGACGCGGGTCACGGCGGACCGGCGGCGCACTGGGCGCAGGGTGCCAAACCGGGGGACATGCTCACCCTGGTCGGGCCCAACAACCGGGCAGCGCACTGCGTAACCGCAGGACACTACTCGGGCATCGAATGGCGGCCTGGCCTGGCCCAGCGCGTGCTGCTGGCCGGCGACGAGACGGCGGTTCCCGCCATCAGCGCCATCCTCGAGAGCCTCCCGGACTATATGAGCGGGCACGCCATCCTGGAGGTTCCCGAAACCAGCGACTTCCAGGAGCTGAGGACGGCGGCCGACGTCGACATCACCTGGCTTGCACGCGGTGCCGGGGCAGGCCCGGTTCCGCACGGCCAGCTCCTGCAGGAGGCGGTCCGCGCTGCAGTGCCGCTCCCCGGCTGGGTGGGCATCAGGGCTCCGGAGCGGGCGGCCGGACCCGAACCCGAAGATGTCAACGTGGACCAGGACATACTCTGGGAGACTCCGGCCCGGATGGACGCTGCGGCAATCAGCGCCGGCAGGAACCCGGACACCCCCGCAGGTGCCCTGCCGTTTTACGCCTGGCTTGCCGGCGAAGCGGGCGCCATCAAGGACATGCGCCGTTACCTCGTCCGGGACGTAGGAATCGACCGGAAACAGGTGGCCTTCATGGGCTACTGGCGGCAGGGCAAGGCCGAGCTCTGACCCGGCGTTCCCGCACGAATGGTAAGGGAACGGCGGACCGCAAACGGCAGGGAACTGAGGGAGCGCCGGGCAGGCTAGCCGTCCAGCAGGTTCTCGTAACCCGGGGCGACCCGGTTGGCGTGGAACTCCATCACCTCGAAGTCGGCCACCCCGTTGACATAGAACGGATCCTTGGCCAACGAAGCGTCCAGGGCGGCCCGGTCCGCATTGGAGAGCAGCAGCCCGCCGGTACGGGGGATCTTCCGCCCCGCAACCAGAAAGACTCCCTCGTCGAAGGCCGCCTGCAGCCAGGTGACGTGCGAGGGGAGATGAAATTCAACGATCTCTTCGGGGACCTTGTAGGTCAGGGAGACGACGTACATACGGTCAGCCTACCGCCTGCTTGGTGGTATGCCCCGGGCCCGTTCAAAGACCAGTCCGGACTGCCCAGCTCTCGGTTGAACGGTCAAGCTTCAAGTCTCCTAGAATGGACCCATGACCGAACCGCGCTGGCTCAACGCCGACGAACGCCGGGCCTGGCTGGCCCAGCTGAGCATCAATACGCTGCTGCCGGCGGCCCTGGACACCCAGCTGCACGGCGCGGGGAAGCTGTCCCTCTTTGACTACAACGTGCTCGCGATGCTGTCCGAGGCGGAGGACCGGTTCCTGCCCATGAGTGAACTCGCCGCGCGCACCAGTGCCTCCCTGTCCCGGCTTTCACATGTTGTCACCAAGCTGCAGAACCGTGGCTGGGTGGAACGCCGGCAGCATCCGGGGGATGCCAGGGTCACCACGGCGCACCTCACGCACTCCGGCATGGCCACCATCGAGCAGCTCGCGCCCGGGCACGTCGAGGCGGTGCGGTCGCTGTTCCTTGACGCCCTCAGCGAGGACGACATCGCCGACCTGGCCCGGATCGGCGAGAAGATCGTGGCCCGCCTCGACGACGACCACTGGATCCTGCGCGAAAGCCAGTAGCACGACGGGGCACCCGCGCTGCCACGAGTCCCGCCGGCTTTGTTTGCTCGGGGCAACTGCTGGCAGACTGGCTCCATGGATTACACGTCCCGCTACGTAGCTCTCGGAGACTCCTTCACCGAAGGCGTCGGCGACGACGACCCCACCCGGCCCAACAGCGTCCGGGGCTGGGCGGACCGCGTGGCGGAACAGCTAGGCGCCGCCGATCCGGGCTTCGGGTATGCGAATCTTGCCATCCGCGGCCGGAAGCTCCGCCAGAACATGGCCGAACAGGTGGACGCCGCTGTCGCCCTTAACCCCACGCTGGTGAGCATCAGCGCCGGTGCCAACGACATCCTCCGGCCCAAGATCGACATCGATAACCTGCTGGTGGACTACGACGCCGGCATCCGCAGGCTCAAGGCCACGGGTGCCACCATTGTCATGTTCACGGGATTCGACTCCCGCGGCTCGAAGATCTTCGGCACCACCCGCGGCCGTACCGCTATCTATAACGAACTGGTCCGCGGAATCGCCGGCGACCACGGTGCGCTCCTGGTCGATTACTGGCGCTTCAGCGAGTACTACGACTGGGGGATGTGGGGCACCGACCGGATGCACATGTCCCCTGCGGGCCACGCAAACATGGCCAAGCGCGTCCTGACCGTCCTGGAGCATGACCATTCGATCGACGTCCCGCCCATGACGCCGGTACCGGAACTGAGCCGGGCCGAGGCGATCCGCGCCAACGCACGCTGGGTCCGTGAATTCGCCGCGCCGTGGGTGGTGCGCCGCGTCACCGGCAAGTCCTCCGGCGACGGCCTTGCGCCGCGGTACGGCCAGCTCACTCACCTTTAGGGGCCGCTCCGCCCGGAAACCAGGCAACGGTGCCAGATGGCACACTGTGTGAACGACTACTCGACTGGTTTTCGAAATCATGCAAGGAGCGGTTCAGGATGGGCACCATACCACTCGAATTTCCCGAAAACTTTCTCTGGGGCGCGGCAACGGCGGCGTACCAGATCGAGGGCGCCGCGCACGAAGAGGGCCGACAGGACTCCATCTGGGATGTCTTCGCGCGCAGGCCCGGCGCCGTCGCCGATGCCCACAACGGCGACGTTGCCTGCGACCACTACCACCGCTCGGCGCAGGACGTCGCCCTGATGCAGGAACTGAACCTGTCGGCCTACCGCTTCTCCACATCGTGGGCGCGGTGCATGCCAGACGGTGAAACGCCCAATCCGGACGGCATCCGGTTTTACTCCAGGCTGGTCGACGAGCTGCTCGCGGCCGGCATCACGCCGTGGCTGACGCTTTACCACTGGGACCTGCCACAGGCCTTGGAGGACAAGGGCGGCTGGGCCAACCGGGAAACCGCGGACCGTTTCGCCGACTACGCGGCTGTGATGCATGAGGCGTTGGGCGACCGCGTCCGGTTCTGGACCACCCTGAACGAGCCCTGGTGCTCCGCGTTCCTGGGTTATGCCGCAGGAGTCCATGCACCGGGGCGTACGGAACCGGCCGCGGCGCTTGCCGCCGCCCATCACCTGTTGCTGGGTCACGGCCTGGCAACAAAGCGGTTGCGCGCCCGGGACCCGGAAGCGAAGCTCGGGATCACGCTCAACCTCAACGTCGTCGACCCGGTCGACCCCACCAACGACGGGGACGTCGACGCCGCCCGCCGCCTTGATGGCCAATTCAACCGGGTCTTCCTCGACCCGCTCTTCCGCGGCGGGTACCCCGCCGATCTGCTGGCGGACATGGCGCACCTCGGCCTGGCCGACGCCATCCGCGAGGGCGACCTGGAAGTCATCGCGGAGCCGATCGACCTGCTCGGAGTGAATTATTACCACGGTGAAGCCGTCACCAAGACGCCGGCTGCTCCCACGGCGGCCGCGCCGCCGTCGCCCTTCGTCGCTGCCGACGGCGCACATTCCGTGCCGCGGGGCCTGCCGGTCACCGGAATGGGTTGGGAAGTCCAGCCCGACGGCCTCCGCCGGCTGCTCAACCGGGTGCAGCAGGACTACACGGGACCGGCCGGAATTCCGATCTACATCACCGAGAACGGGGCCGCCTACGAGGACGTCCCCGATGCCGCCGGCTTTGTCGATG
>JAODMA010000161.1 GCA_025464545.1 Arthrobacter sp.
ACCAGGTGGCCCTGGCCGCCACGGCGCGGGTCCTGCAGCCCACGCTGATGGACTTCCTCCGGTGACCACAGCCTTGATGAATAATCCGGTCGCCTTTCTCGCCCCCATGCCGGGCCTCGAGGACGTGCACGATTTCACGCTTCGGAGCGTCCAAGGTGCGGCAGGACTGTACGCCCTCGAATCGGGCTCCACGCCGGTGCGGCTGTTCCTCGCGGACGCGGCCGTCTTTGTGCCGGGCTACGCACCCCCAATTACGGCCGCTGCCCTGGAATCCCTCGACCTGGGGCAGGCCGAGCTGCCTCAGGTGCTGGTGGTACTCAATCACACGCCTGGCTCCACCACGGTTAACCTGATGGCCCCGATCGTGCTGAACCCGGCGTCCGGCCGCTGCAGGCAGCTCGTGCTTGACGGCCGCGACTACCCGCTCCGGGCCGACCTCAACTCCCTGTAGGCCGCCACCTACCAGGCCCAGGCGCTACCACGTCGGAACCAGCCTCACCAGAAGTGGGCGACGTCAATCACCAGCCGGGATCCGGCGTCGGGCCCCTCCAGGGTGAACACCCGGAACGGCAGGCGAGCGCGGACCCCGAGCCCGAGGCTGGTGTAACCCTCGAAGCTTCCGGCCCAGGCCGCCTGCCGGAAGGTCTGGTAACCGGACACGTTGCTGAGCTCGTTCCTGTCCACCGGATTGTAGGTGGAGTTTCCGTTGTCGTCGTAGGCGGGAGAGTTTACCGTCAGCTGGAGGAATGCCTGGCCCCTCAGCGGTACCCCGAACCCCGAACCGTCCTGCGTCACCTGCGGAACATAGCGGACGTTGTACCCCGCCACAGCGCCGCTGAGATCGATCACCACCCGGTCGAAGCAATAGTGCTGGCCGGTGCGCACGTTGGTCACCCTGGCCTGGCTCAGGGGCGGATCGGCCTTGGCCAGCGATCCCCACACCAGACCGCAATAGGAATCTGCCGACGCCGGCCCGGGTGCGACAAGTGCCATGCCGACGGCCAGCAGCGTTGCTGCCAGCCACACCTGGATCTTCTTCAATCCGGCCACCCCCTGAAGCGATGAGTTGCTTCAAGCGTAGAAGCGTGGGCGCCGGGAATCGAGGGCCGGACCGACTTCGGCGCCGAACCGTTAAGCGGCGATCACCGGAGTCACGGCCCCGTGATCTGAGGCGCGTTGCCGGATACGGCAGAGCGTCGGTCCCCGACCGGGTACCGACGCTCTGCTGAGTCAGAAACAATTGAGCTGAGAGGTGGGCGGGTGCCCTAGCCTTCGCAGTCGCGGCAGTACTTCAGGCCGTTCTTTTCCTTCGCCACCTGCGACCGGTGGCGGACCAGGAAGCACGAGGAGCAGGTAAATTCGTCGGATTGTTCGGGGACGACTATGACCGTCAACTCTTCGCCGGAGAGATCAGCGCCGGGAAGGTCGATGCCCTCGGCCGTGTCATTCTCGTCAACATCAATTAATGCGGTCTGGGCGCTGCCGCCGCGGGAAGCCTGAAGGGCCTCCAGCGATTCGGCTTGAGATTCCTCATCTGTCTTGTTGCGTGGGGCGTCGTAATCAGTGGCCATGTCGGGGTTCACTTTCGTTGCTGCGCAGCGCCATTTCAGGCACCTCAGTGAAGCAGTTTAGGTCATTGGTTACCGAGTTGAAGAATAGTGTGTTCAACCCGACACTTGCCTCCGGTCGCACTACCGTCGAAAGACTTCGAGCACGTCGGTGGCGGTATCACCGCACAGGTCTTAGCCTTGGAAGACCGCGTTCAGGACAGCAGCGGACGGACCCAAGGAGACTCCTGCGATGGCTGGGAAACTCAATAAGAAGTCGCTGGAACATGCCAAGAAGCTGATCAAAGAGGGGCACGTCCACCGGGACGAACGCGACGACTGGAGCGAACACGCGCCGTCGGCCGAGCAGGAAAACAAATTCATCGAAAAGCACGGCTTCGATGAATTCACCAGCTGGCACCTCGGCCTGGACCGGGAGGCGTCCGAGGGAACCAAGGGCAGCGTGACCTTCCCCTTCGGCGATTTCAAGAAGGTCCACCGCTGTGCTGTCATCTCCCTGGAGAGCCGGGCGGCGCAGCACGGTCATGACGACATCGCCAAGGCGGCCAAGGAACTCCTCGAGCGGATCGACGCCGAATAGCGGGGGCGGTGCTGAGTCCAGCGGGCCGCCAGGCCGCCGCGCACCCGCCTACGCCACGGGCCAGACGACAAGAGTCTTCCACCGCGAGGAGTCCGGCTCCGTCCCCGGATCGCTGAGGTAGTATTCCCACATCTCCGCCGCGGGTGCGACAGCTTCGGCGGCCATCCGCGCCATGAGGGCCCGGTAGGTCTTTTCGAGGTTCTCGTACGGTCCGATGTGCATCGCCTCATACGCTTGCCCGGCCGGGAGCGACCCGGCCGTTACGCCGCCCTCGCCGGTTCCCGGAAAGGGCGCGGCCAGCGGAAAGCCGGCCTCGACGTCGACGACGTCGGTGGGCGTCCCCCGGTACAGGGCGAACGGCGGTCCGGACAGTTGGACATGCTGCTGCTGCACGGCGCCCACAACGGCACCGTACGCGCGGCCGAAGAACTCGCGCAGGCCAGCCACCGGCACCGTTTCACGCACGAAGGCGGTCGGCTGCTCGCGGATTAGGGCGGACGTAATCTCCGGCGTCTGTTCCGGATTCGCTTCAGTCATATGCCCACCCTCCGTCCGCCGTTTTGCCCGGTCAAGGGCCTAACGTCCCTCCGGATCCATGGCTCCTGTCGAGCCCCGGACCGCGGTCCCGGAGTAGCCCCCAGCCAAAGCCCCCGCCGGGCCGAGGAAAGTCGGACCGGCGGGGCCGGCCGTGACAGCCGGCGGACAGGCGGCTACGGTCGAAGAAAGCAGAGGGACGGGAGCACCGCAACCCGGCGTCGCCCATCACCAGCAAGGGGAAGACATGCGGATCGTCATCACCGGAGCCACAGGTAACGCGGGCACTGCCCTTCTGAGGCGGCTCGCCACGGCGCAGTCCGAGGGGGAGGACCTCCA
>JAODMA010000171.1 GCA_025464545.1 Arthrobacter sp.
TGGAGGTCAGGCCGCCCGGGTAACCGGAGTGGCGGTATGCGCGCTTCTGCTCCAGCTTGGCGCCGGTGAGGGCAACCTTTTCAGCGTTGATGATGATGACGAAGTCGCCCATGTCCATGTGGGACGCAAAGGTGGCCTTGTGCTTGCCGCGCAGCAGGATTGCGGTCTGGCTGGCGAGACGGCCAAGGACAACGTCGGTGGCGTCAATGACGTGCCACTGGCGGTTGATATCGCCTGGCTTCGGGGTGTACGTACGCACGGTGTTTGCCTCGTTCTTGTTCTGGCGTTCTTGTTTTAGGCGTCACACGGGGTGCACCTACTATCTATGCGCTACCGGAACAGAGGTGAGGGCTCCATGTAACCAGTCGTCCTATGGTCCCGAATGTGCACGATGAGTAGCTATCCTGCAACCGGATTCTCATACGGGCACGCATCATCGGAAAGGACACGCACAACGACTACCAAGAATAGCGGAAGTCGGGCCGTTGGGTCAAAATGGGGTGGGCGTGGGTGCGCGGTCCACGGCCGCCGTCGAATTACGCCGCAGTCGATGCCGGCGTCCTGGCCGTGATGGGACCGCTTCCCGCGTTGTTTCCCCACCGCTTCCCTCAGGGTTTCCGCAAGTTACACCGATGCTCCGGGTTTTCCCAAGGTCCGAAAGTAGCCTTGAACCATGTCCATTTCAGGGTCCAGCGCGGGCGACAGTAGCGCCAACGGCGTCTGCTTCCCCGAATCCCGCGACGCGGAGCCCGGAACGCCGGCGATTCCGGGGGTTGGCGTGCCGCTGGTGGACTTGACCGTGCTCCGCCAGCTCGAAGAGGAACTGGGTGATTCCGAGGTAGCCCGGTCCTTCGCAAAGGACTACATCAGCATCTGGGACAAGCGGATAACGTATCTGATGCGGTCCATGGCGGACAATGACCCTGATGCCGCGATGGACGCCGTACTAAGCCTGAAGAACTCCGCGTTCATGGTGGGCGGTGCGCGGCTGGCCAGCCTGGCTGTGGAGCTTGAACGGATCCTCCGGAAGGGGGACCTGCCCTCGGCGCTGGCGCGTGTGTCCGCCGTCGCCGAAGTTGGCCAGGCCACAATCCTGGCCCTCCAGCAGTGCTATCTGTGGCCGGACGAATAGCCAGCCGCGTGATGCGCAGTCACTCCGCCCGCTTGGGCGCCCGCCGGTAGCCCACTCCGCGAACCGTGATCAGCCACCGGGGGTCCTGCGGATCTTCGCCGAGTTTGCGACGGAGATTTCCGATGTGGACCTCCACCGCCCGCTCGTCGGCTCCGCTGATATAGATGTCGTCCCGGTAGTGCTCGCCACGCACCACCCGTACCAGGTCTGAGCGGGTGCGCACCGCGCCGGTCCCCCGCAACAGTTCGTGGAGGAGGTCGAATTCGCTTCGGGTCAGCACCAACTCCGTTCCCCGCGAAACCACCGTCCGGGTTGCAACGTTCAGCAATAGGCCGTTGTGGCGCAGAACCTCGTCCCCGGCAGACTCAAGAGCGGAGCCGGACTCGTGGTCAGCGTCCGCAACCGCTCCCCCCGCCGCAGCGGCCGGGGCCTCCGCGCGGAGCGCAGCGCCGGCGGCTGCACCGGTTCCCGCCGGCACTCCGGCCTGCCTGGGGCGTCGCATCATCGCCGAGATCCGCGCCCGGAGCTCGCGCGGGCGGAAGGGTTTGATCAGGTAGTCGTCTGCCCCGCCCTGCAGCGCCGTGATGGTATCGAGTTCCTCGTCCCGGCCCGACAGCATGACAACGTAGGCGTCGCTGAACTGCCTGATCCTGCGCAGAACCTCGAAACCATCGATGTCCGGGAGACCGACGTCCAGCGTGATGACGTTGGCCTGGCGGTGCTTGGCTAAGTCCACGCCAGCACCACCCGTGGCCGCGGAGTGCACCTCAAAACCGGCCTGACGAAGTACGGCATCGAGGAGACCACGCACATCGTCATCATCTTCAATTACTACGGCAACACCAAGATCACTCACAGCAGTCCCTCTATCCGACAATGCCTCCACATAGCCCAGCGCCAGTGCGGAAGCACTTCCAGATGTCCCACGCTACAACGTGTGCAAGGTTGGATGCCTCAAATTAGCCAGATCAATTTGACCACCGTCCACATAACGGCGGCTGGTCTCTTTGCAGAAGCAACGCCATGCATAATGGTCTTCATGCCTCGGTTGATGCACTTGTGGTCACGGAAACCAAAAGCGCTGGCCAGATATGGATGCGGCAACATTGGGTGAGCAGTTACTGGTCCGCGACACGGACCGTTTTTTTAGACGACTAAAACCCCGGGTTCAGGTGGCTCTTTGCCAGCTTCCGGTAACAGTCCTACTCGCCGGATTGGCCGTGGCGGCGCCCGCGGTCTGGCCTACCCTGATAGCAAACGGCGTCTTTATTGCGTCCATTCTCCTCATGGCCGGCATATTCGTGGCGTGCTTCCTGGTCCCGTGGGAACGGCTGCCTGCCAACGCCTACCTCGCCATTCCGATTCTGGATTTCGTGGTCATTGGACTCGCACGCAATGGTGCCGTTCCGGCCGTTGCCGGCCTCGGCGTGCTGGCCATATTTCCGGTTCTCTGGCTGTCGACGTCCGCTGCTTTCGGCCGCACCACCGTTTTCCTCAGCTTCTTTTGTACGTTGTTGATCACGCTGCCGTCGGTGCTGCAAAAGTTTCCCAACATTTCACCCGCCGACATTACGACCGCAATTCTGCTGCCGCTAATGATGCTCGCGGTTTCGCTGGCGATCCGTTTTGCCAGTGCCAATGTGCGGGTTCAACGCCAGCGGCTGGAGGAGAAGGACGAAGAACTCCGCGAACTGCTGGTTGAAAGCAGGAAGCGCGAACGCCTGCTCAAGACCGTTCTTGACACGATCGACGTCGGGATCGTCGCCGTGGACGCCGACGGCCGGACCATCCTGGTCAACGGACAACAGGCAATCTTCCAGCAGGCCGCCTCCCCTGCCGCCTCCGATACGGAGACCGAGGAGTCACGCCAGCTCATGTTCGGCCAGGATCGGGTAACGCCCCTTCCCGAGGACAAACGGCCGATCCACCGGGCGGTGGCGGGAGAAACTTTCGCGGACTACCTCGTGTGGATCGGTGAGGCCGCGGACCAGCGCGCCATCTCGACAGCAGCACGGATCATCAAGAACGACGAAGGCGGCTTCAGCGGGGCCGTCATCGTCCACAGTGACGTCACGGGGCTCGTGGAGGCCCTGGCCGCGAAGGAAGACTTGATCTCCAACGTCTCGCACGAATTCCGCAGTCCCCTGATGTCAGTCCTCGGGAACGTGGACCTGGTGCTGAGCGAGCTGGAAGGCCACTCGCCCGTGGCCGTCCGGAGGCTCGAGGTGGTCCAGCGCAACGCCGAGAGGTTGCTCTCGCTCGTCTCCGACTTGCTCGTGTCCGCATCCACAGTCCTGGCCGTCCATCCACGGCGGACCGACCTCGCCGGGCTGGTCGAAACCAGCATCGGGTCCGCCCAGGCCCAGGCCGATGCGACCAACGTCTCCCTCAGCACCGACGTTCCGGTGCCTCTCTGGGCGCACGCGGACCCGCTCCGGATTGGCCAGGCCCTCGATAACCTCGTGTCCAACGCCATCAAATATTCGCCCGAAGGTGGTTCCGTGACCGTCAGCGCCCGCAGCGACGACTCGTGGGTCCAGCTCAAGGTGCAGGACACCGGGATGGGCATCAGCGAAGAGGAAACCAACCGCATCTTCACGCGGTTCTTCCGCACGCGTGCAGCAAGGCAGTCAGCCATCCCCGGTGTGGGCTTGGGCCTTTCCATCACGCGGGCCATTGTCGAGCGGCACGGCGGAGATATCTCGTGCGTCAGCACGCCCGGTTCCGGCACGACCTTCACCCTGACTTTGCCGGCGGAAGGTGCCCCGACCCAGCTGCAGCAGTGACGCCTGCTGTCGCAGTGAGGCTTACTGCCGCAGCGCCCGGGTCAGCTCGGCCCGGGCCAGGAGTCCGGCGTCGGAGGGGTAAGCGACTTCCTCCAGAACCAGAGGATGCGGGGCGGCCAGGACCGACTTCGCGTCCCGCGAACGGGCGAGCAGGCGCTCGTGCAACCATGCCGGCGCCTCGACTCCCTCGCCGACATACAAGGCCGACCCCACCAGGGAGCGCACCATGTTATGGCAGAACGCGTCCGCCTGCACGGTTGCCACAACGACCCCATCGGCACCGCGCGCGAATTCAAAGCGCTGCAGTTCGCGGATGGTGGTGGCGCCCTCCCGCGGCTTGCAGTAGGAACGGAAATCCTGCAGCCCGAGCAGTTGCGAGGCCCCCTCGTTCAGCAATCCGACGTCGAGCCGTTCCTTGTGCCAGAGCGTCGAGGTGCGTCCGAGCGGATCCCAGAGGGCAGGGCCGTCCGCGATCCGGTAGCTGTAACGGCGCCAAAGTGCGGAGAACCGGGCGTCGAAGCCTTCCGGGGCCACGCTGACCCGGTGCACCTCAACCGCGCCCGTGAGGTCCCCCAGGCCGCGGCTCAAGGCGCCACGGAGCCGGCGCAGCAGGGCGACGGCGGGATCCAGTTCGACGCCCCGGTTCAGCCCAAGCCATTCCGTCTCGGTGAGGTCCAGATGGACCACCTGTCCCCGGGCGTGCACGCCGGCGTCCGTCCGTCCGGCGACGGTGACGCGGATCGGACGCCTGATCAGCAGCTCCAGCGCCTGCTCCAGGGTTCCCTGGACGGTGCGCCGCGCGGGCTGGACGGCCCACCCGCTGAACGGTCCGCCGTCATAGGCCAGATCAAGCCGGATACGCAAAAACCCGCCGCCCCCTCTAACGGGGGCAGCGGGTTTCTGGTCGTTCATAGACTTAAGTCTATGCGAAGAAATCAGCGAATTACTTCGCGTCCTTCTCGGACTCGGGTGCTGCTTCCTCGGCGGCCGGAGCCTCTTCGG
>JAODMA010000225.1 GCA_025464545.1 Arthrobacter sp.
CGCCCGGTTCGGGATGAATGTCTTTGTCCCCGACCCGGCGCAGCTGCACCCGTCCCCGGCGCTGGTCGCGCAACTGGAGGAGTACCGCTCCCGGCTCCAGCCGGATGCGGCCCGGTACGGCACGGAGCTTCCGGCGCTTCGGCTCGACGACGACGACGCCTGGCAGGACAAGATCGACGTGCTTCTTGCGGACCCGGTGGAGCTGGTGAGTTTCGCCTTTGGCCTGCCCGGCCCGGACGTGGTGCGCGCACTCCGGCGGGCCGGCTCCGCAGTACTCGCCACCGTCACAACCCGGGATGAGGCACTGGCTGCCGCGGAGCAGGGCGTGGATGCGCTGGTGGTCCAGCACGGGAGCGCCGGCGGCCACAGCGCGGCCTTCCAGCCAGATGTCGCCGGACGGAACGGCGGGCAAGGCGTCGGCCGGCCGGGCACGACGGCGGAGCTGGTCACCCGCGTGCGGTCCGCCGTCGACCTTCCCCTCGTCGCCGCCGGGAGCGTGATGGACCGGGGCGGGCTGCAGGACGTGCTGGCTGCCGGAGCTCAGGCTGCCCAGCTCGGCACGGCCCTGCTCCGCTCGGATGAAAGCGGCGCCCGGAAACTGCACAAGGACGCCCTCGCCAGCCCGCATTTCACGCAGACCCTGCTCACGACTGCCTTCACCGGCCGGCCGGCACGGGCGCTGGTGAACGAATTCGTCCGCGACCATCCCGACGCCCCCGAGCTGTACCCGGCCGTCCATCACCTCACCGCGCCTCTGCGGGCGGCCGCGGCTGCCGCCGGGGACCCCGAGCGGCTGAACCTCTGGGCGGGCGCCGGCTGGCAGCAGGCGCAGGCCGGACCCGTCGCGGCCATCCTGGCCGGCCTGCTGGCCGAGGACTGACCGTCGAGCATCCGCCGAGCTCGCGGGAAACATGCGGGCTCGCCGGAAGGCTACGGCGAGCCCGCAGCGCTCCGGCGAACTCGGCGACTGAGCGGTAGTCGGCCCGCGGCCAGGCCTCAGCTGCCCGAGCGTTCCCGCACGAATCCCGCCAGCAGCGCCGGACCCTCGCTCAGGACGAGCTCACGGAACAGCCGTACCGGATCCGGTTCGGCATCGGCTCCCCCGCGGCGCTCGCGCCAGGCCAGACCGATCTCCCGATAGGCAAGGCGGGAATCCAGGGCGATCTCGACCCAGCCCAGCCCACCGGATTCCGCCGGGGCATGCCGGCCCGCGGCTGTGCCGCCTGGCGGCAGGATACTCACGCCCAGCCCGGCCGAGACGAGTCCCCGGGCAGTATGCGAATCCTGGCTTTCGAAGGCTATCCGGGGCCGGAAACCGGCCTCCCGGAACAGGGCGTCGGTCAGCGAGCGCATGCCATACCCCGGCCCCATGGCCACAAAGGGCTCCTGCCGGATCTCCTCGATCCCGGCGCGCCGGCGCTTTGCCAGCCGGTGCCGGTGATGCACCACGAGGCGCAGCGGCTCGCGGTACAGCGCGGCGGAGGCAATCGTCCGGCTGGCCGCCGCGACCGGGGCGGTCAGGGCCACATCGGCGTCACCCGCGGCGAGTTCCGCCAGGCAGCCGTCCCTGGCTCCCTGGCTGAGCTCGAACGCCGTCTGCGGATGGCGGCTGCGGAAGGCGCTGATGAGAAGCGGCAGCATCGCCTCGCCGAAGGTGTGCTGGAAGGTCACGGCGATCCGGCCGCGCACGACCTCGGACTCGTGGCGGACCAGGTCCAGCCCCGCCTGGAACTCGCCCAGCGCCGCTTCGATGTGCGGCAGGAGCGCTTTCGCAGCAGGGGTCAGCCGCACCCCGCGGCCGTCCCGGATCAGCAGTTCCGTACCCACGATGGCGCTGGCCCGCGCGATTCCGCGACTGACGGTCGACTGCGGCAGACCCAGTACCTCGGCGGCCGCCGTGACGTGCTGGGTGCGGCCGAGTTCCGCCAGCAGGGGCAGGAGGGGCAGCAGCTGCACAAGCTGCTTGTGCTCCACGTCCATGAGTGCACGCCTTCCAATCGTTCCGGTTTCAGCATTGATTCTATGTGAATCATGCATTGGAAGCATGGCTTTCAGGAGCCTATTCTGGGCAGATGCCACGCTTCCGCCCGTTCCGCCGCTCCAGCACCACCCTTCCGGCCCCCAGGCCAGCGCAACCGTGGGCGGGCCATGCCAAGGGTTCGCAGGCCTACGGGAGGATCCTCGCCGGGCTGAGCTTCGCCGGCGTGGCGACCTTCGCCCAGCTGTACTCCACCCAGGCCGTCCTGCCCATCCTCGCGGCGGATCTCCGGGTAACGGCCGCCGAGGCGGCTCTGACGATCTCCCTTGCCACCGTGGGGCTCGCGGTGACCGTGCTGCCGTGGTCGTTCGTGGCGGACCGCATCGGCCGGGTCCGCGCCATGACGTGGGGCATCTCGGCCGCCACCGCGCTGGGGCTCCTGGTGCCGCTGGCCCCCAGCTTCCCGACGCTCCTGGGCCTGCGGATGCTCGAGGGGATGGCCCTGGGCGGGATCCCGGCCATCGCCATCGCCTACCTCAACGAGGAGGTCAACAAGGCCCATGCGGCGCTCGCCGCCGGCAGCTACGTCGCCGGCACCACCCTGGGCGGGCTGGCCGGGCGGCTCGTGGCCGGCCCCGTGGGCGAACTGTGGGGCTGGCGGGCGGCGGCGCTGGCAGTGTCCGTCCTGGCCACTGCGGCCGCCGTACTCTTCCTGGTCCTGGTGCCCAAGGCGCGGGGGTTCACGGCTGCTGCGGCAAGCGGCTTCCGCGGGGCGGTCCGGACCCTGGCGGGCCACGGGCGCAACCCCCGGCTGCTGGCCCTCTATATCCAGGCCTTCCTGCTGATGGGCGGCTTCGTGGCTATTTACAACTACCTCGGCTTCCGGCTGTCGGGGGAACCCTTCAATCTGCCGGCAACCGCCATCAGCCTGATCTTCCTGGCCTATCTCTCCGGGACAGTCTCGGCCCGTTGGTCCGCGGGCCTGACGCTTCGCTTCGGCCGCCGCAACGTCCTGATCGCGGGGACCGGGCTCATGGCGGGCGGTCTGGCGCTCACGCTCACCCAGTCGCTGCCGCTGATCCTGCTGGGGCTGCTGGTGTTCACCGGCGGATTCTTCGCGGCCCACAGCATCGGCGCTGGGTGGACCGGAGTGATCGCCAGCACCGGCCGCGCCCAGGCCGCCTCGCTCTACAACCTCGCGTACTACCTCGGCTCCAGCATCCTCGGCTGGGCCGGCGGGCTGGTCTTCCAGTCGCTCGGCTGGACCGCGCTGGCGCTGACCGTCATCGGTCTGGCCTGCACGACGGCGGTGATCACCGCCGTCGTGCAGCCCTCGCCGGCGCGTCCGGCCCCGGAGGCGGCCGCGGCGGCGTCCTAGCGGGTTGTCTCGATGGCCTGCACAAGGTCAGCCACCACATCCGCCGGGTCTTCGAGCCCCACGGAGACCCTGAGCAAGTTCGCGTGCGGCTTGGCGCCGGCGGCCACCGGGCGGTGCGTGAGCCCCGCCGGGTGCTGAATGAGCGTGTCGATGCCGCCGAGGGACACGGCGTGGGTGATCATCCGGACGGCCGACGGGATGCGTTCGGCGTGCTCGGCCGTGGCCACCTCAAATGCCAGCAGGGAACCCGGGCCGGCCATCTGGGAACCGACCAGGCCCAGCGGATCGCACTCCGGCAAGCCCGGGTAAAAGACCCGTCCCACGAGCCCGTGCCCGGCGAGAGCGGCCACGACCTTCTGGGCGCTGGCCTGCTGCGCGCGCACCCGGATGGGCAGCGTCGCGAGCCCCCGGTGGAGCAGGTAGGCGGGCCAGGGCGTCAGGATGCCGCCGGTAACGGCGCGGACCTGGCGCAACCTGGTGGCCCACTCGGGAGCCGCGGCCACTACGCCGCCCATCGCGTCGCCATGCCCCCCGAGGAACTTGGTGGCACTGTGCAGCACCATGGCCGCACCGTGCTTGAACGGCTGCTGCAGCACCGGGCTGGCAAAGGTGTTGTCAACGAGGAGCGGGACGCCGTCCGCCGCGGCGGCTACCCTGGCAATGTCCACCAGTTCCAGGCTGGGATTAGCCGGCGTTTCCAGGATCACCAGGCCGGTGTCCGGGCGGAGGGCGGCCCGGACGCCCCCTGGCGTTGTGAAAGTGACCTCGTTGCCCAGCACCCCCGAGGCGAGGAGGTAGTCGCTCCCGCCGTAGAGCGGCCGAACGGCCACGACATGCTTCCTGCCCGTGGCCACCGCGGCGAGCAGGACGGCGCTCAGTGCCGCCATGCCGGTGGCGAAGGCCACGGCCTCCGGGGTGTCCTCCAGCAGTGCGACGCCTTCCTCAAAGCGTGCCACGGTGGGATTCCACAGGCGCTGGTACACGGTGCTTTGGCCTTCCAGGTGGGGGCCGCCGGTGGCCATATGCTCATACGCAAGGCCGCCGTCGTGCACGGACGAAAGGGGTGCCGTGGTGGACAGGTCGATGGGCACGGCGTGCACGCCCAGTTCGGTCAGGCCGTTCCGGCCGGCATGGACGGCCAGCGAGTCTTGAGAAAGCACCTTGCTCCTTATGAATATTCACCATTGAATGGGGCAAGTATCTGGCAAAAATTCGGACTTTTGTAGACCCTGCGAATAGAACTGCCGG
>JAODMA010000235.1 GCA_025464545.1 Arthrobacter sp.
GTGGCCGTGAATGCGGGATCCTTTCTGGCGAGTTCGTAGGCGGCATGGATCACGGGCAGCCCGAAGGCTTGCGGGGTCTGGCCCCGTCGCAGGTTCGCTGTGACAATTTCGCTGTCGACCAGCGGTCGTACGGGGTCGTGAAAGATCACGTTCGACTCGCCGTCGCCGATCCACGACAGGGCCACATAGGACGTTTCGCGCGTACCAACCCCTCCGGCGAGGATTACCGCCACGTTGCGGTGCTTCGGGGCCGTTGCCTGACCTGCGGAGGCGGCCAGGGAAGGGTCTGTGCTGTTTTGGGGGTTCATGGGCGCTTCCTTCATGGAGAGAGTGTCCGGCCCTAACGAGAGTTGAGGGGGGTGCAATGGAGGGAGGCCTCCGGAATCCGCCTGCCTGCGGCCGCAAGCCGCCTGCGGGTTTCCTCCGCGGTGACGAACGAGCCAACCGGGCGGTACGCGCCGAGCGGCACAACAGAATTCACTACCGTTCTGCCGTGCAGATGCACCAGGTTGAATCCCTGCGCCCCGTCGCGGGCCTGCATGGCACCCTCGGCGACGGCCAAGTCCTGCGTGTAACACGTCGACGACGCGACAGAGACGGGCACTTTGGCAAATACCGACGAGGCAGAAAAGTGCAGATGCCCGGCAAGGATCGCAACGACGTCGCTGTTTTCGACTACACGGGCCAGGCCACGCTGGTTCCTCAGTTCCGTGAGCACCGCCAGATCCTGGACGCAGGGGATGGGCGGGTGATGAAGTACGAGCAGCGTGCCGTCGGGTGCAGGGGTTTCGAGTTCTGTTGCGAGCCACTCAAGCTGGTCGTCGCTCACTTCCCCGTGATGAAATCCCGGAACGGACGTATCGAGCACCAGGACGCGCAGGCCACCGAGGTCGTAACGCCGGTACAACGGCGAATAATCAACTTCCTCGTCCAGCAGAACGGACCGGACGTGTCCGCGGTCATCGTGGTTCCCCACCACCCAGATAAGTTTGGCGTTTGCGGCTGCGGCGGCGGCCTCCGCGGCCCGGCGCAGCTTTCGGTACGCTTCCGGCTCACCCTTATCTGCGAGATCGCCCGTGAAGACTATCGCTTCGGGCCGTAGCCCGGACGCTTCCACGGCAGCGAAGACCTCAGTGAGCCGGGCATGTGCATCGACATCGCCGTAGAGCAGGCCCGTACTGACGAAGTGCGTGTCGCTGAGGTGCAACAGGAAGTGATCCGGCTGTGCATACTCTGCATCGAGAGGCTCCATCGTGACCTTTCAGTCAGTCCCCTGATCCTGAACTCTCACCAGCAAGGGGAAAGATCAGCCCTCGGACGGATTCTGCACACCGCCGAAGTCCGGCACATCATAAGCACACTTAGTTGTTTGTGGCCATAGGCTTCCACGGCCATTCCTCGACGGACGCACCTGGGGTGCGCACAGTAGTGGCCGAGTGGTTGAGAGCTTTTTGAACCGGCGACCGCATCAACGGACAGCAGCGGGGAGCCCGGGAAATTTGTCCCAGGCGCTCCTCTTCCCAACAGGCGAAACCTGTGGGTAGCCTGATGTAATCATTGCGCTGGAAGTCAGCTCCGGGCAGTGACCGCGGCTCGTGCAGGAGGGCCATTGGCACCGTGGGGAAGAACCTGTGATGGCGATAAACCCAAGAGTTTCAGCAGTCCGGCGGACGTCGATAACCGTCTGTATAGCGCTCGTCGCAGCGGGCCTGGCGGGTTGCTCTGCCGAGGTGCAGCGGGGGTGGCTTCCGACCGAACGTGACACCACCAATCACACACCGCAAATCATGGCCCTTTGGGTGAACTCATGGATCGCCGCCCTGGTTGTCGGCATTATTACGTGGGGACTCATCCTCTGGTGCGTAGTTGCTTACCGCCGCAGGAAGAACACTGAGGGATTCCCGCACCAACTCAGCTACAACCTCCCGCTCGAAGTGTTTTACCTTACCGTTCCCCTCATGATCGTGGGCATCTTCTTCGTCTTCACCGACAGGGAGCAAAAGGCGATCGATGATAGGTTCCAGGACCCGGAGGTCGTTATTGATGTCCGCGGTAAGCAGTGGTCCTGGGACTTCAATTACGTCAAGGAAGACGTCCACGAGGATCCCGGCGTCCAGACGCACCAGACAGGAGCCCTGGGTGCACGCGAGCGGGTTCCCATTCTTTATCTCCCGGTCGGCAAGCGGGTAGAGCTCCAGCTCAATTCCAGGGACGTGCAGCATTCGTTCTGGGTCCCGGCGTTCCTGCAGAAGCGCGACCTTTACCCCGACGCCCGCCAGATAAACCGGTACATCAGCGTCACACCGGGTCGTACCGGCGACTTTGACGGCAAATGCGCGGAATTATGTGGCGAATTCCATTCTGAAATGCTGTTCAGGGTGAAGGTTGTCTCCGAGCAGGAGTATGCGAGCCATATCGCCGATCTCCGCGCGCGGGGCAATACAGGACTCCGCGGAGACGAATACGACAGGTCACCCGGGCAACCGGCCCTGGAACGTCAGGATCAAAGGTAGGGAATCATGGCTGCTTCAACACAGGCCCCCGCCGATCATGCCGCCACTGCCGCGCCGGCTGTGGTTGCGCGGTCCAAGGGCAGCATCATCGTCAGTTGGATCACCTCAACCGACCACAAGACCATCGGCTACATGTACCTGCTCGCGTCCTTCGTGTTCTTCTGCCTAGGCGGTGTCATGGCGCTGTTGATCCGCGCCGAGCTGTTCGAACCCGGGATGCAGGTCCTTCAGACCAAGGAGCAGTACAACCAGCTCTTCACCATGCACGGCACCGTCATGCTGCTGATGTTCGCCACCCCGCTGTTCGCAGGCTTCGCCAACGTCATCATGCCGCTCCAGATCGGTGCACCCGACGTCGCGTTTCCCCGGCTGAACGCCCTTGCCTTCTGGTTCTTCCTGTTCGGGTCCACCATCGCGATGTCCGGCTTTATCACCCCCCAGGGTGCGGCATCGTTTGGCTGGTTCGCGTACGCCCCGCTGTCACTCACGACGTTCACTCCTGGTGTCGGCGGTGACCTCTGGGTCTTTGGTCTGGTGCTCTCCGGCTTCGGCACTATCCTGGGTGCGGTCAACTTCATCACCACGATCATCTGCATGCGGGCCCCGGGCATGACCATGTGGCGCATGCCGATATTCACCTGGAACACTCTCGTGACCGCCATCCTGGTCCTGATGGCCTTCCCGCCCTTTGCGTCCGCCTTGTTCGCCCTTGGCGCGGACCGCCGCTTCGGCGCGCACATCTTCGATCCCGCGAACGGCGGTGCCATCCTCTGGCAGCACCTGTTCTGGTTCTTCGGCCACCCCGAGGTGTACATCATCGCGCTGCCGTTCTTCGGCATCGTCTCGGAAATCTTCCCGGTGTTCAGCCGCAAGCCCTTGTTCGGATACAAAGGCATTGTCTACGCCACGATCGCGATCGGCGCCCTCTCCGTCACGGTATGGGCCCACCACATGTACGCCACCGGCGCTGTGCTGCTGCCGTTTTTCGCCTTCATGACCATGCTGATCGCCGTTCCAACCGGCGTGAAGTTCTTTAACTGGATCGGCACCATGTGGCGGGGTTCCATCACTTTTGAGACGCCCATGCTGTGGAGCATCGGCTTCCTCGTCACCTTCCTTTTCGGCGGTCTCACGGGCATCATCCTGGCCTCGCCGCCGCTGGATTTCCATGTGACCGACAGCTACTTCGTGGTGGCGCATTTCCACTACGTCGTCTTCGGCACCGTGGTCTTCGCTATGTTCGCCGGGTTCTACTTCTGGTGGCCGAAGTGGACCGGGACCATGCTCAACGAACGCCTCGGCAAGATCCATTTTTGGATGCTTTTCCTCGGCTTCCATGCAACCTTCTTGATTCACCACTGGCTCGGTGTCGAGGGCATGCCGCGCCGCTACGCGGACTACTTGCCCGAAGACAACTTCACCTATATGAATCAGTTCTCCACCATCGGCTCGTACCTTCTGGGCGCATCAATGCTTCCCTTCCTATGGAACGTCTACATCACCTGGCGTGCCGGCGAAAAAGTCATTGTCGATGACCCTTGGGGATTCGGCGCTTCCCTGGAGTGGGCAACCTCCTGCCCGCCGCCGCGCCACAACTTCACATCACTGCCCCGCATCCGCTCCGAACGGCCCGCCCTCGATCTGCACCATCCGGAAATCAGAATTCGTGAACACGACCCCGACCAAAGCGCCGTGGCCGGCGCCCTCGGTGCAGCGGATATCGGGGAACGGGACGTCCGCGACCCAAACCCGGACAAATGACGCCCGATCTGCCCGGGGCGCGCCACAAACCGGAACGCATTCATTCCGCTGGCCAGACCTCGACCGAACCCGGCCGGAGCAACGGCTCTAACCTGCCCGTACTCTAACCTGCTCGTATAGGGAACAAGTGAAATCCTTCACAGAGGGGCCCGGTGTTCGACCGCCCCAGCGACTAAACCGTACCTTCGGTGTGGAAGAGGAGTTCCTCCTCATGGACACCCGGACTGGCAGGCCCATCCCCGT
>JAODMA010000265.1 GCA_025464545.1 Arthrobacter sp.
GAAGTCCTGTTCTCGGAAAGGCGGGGAGGCCGGGCGGGTGGTCAGCTCCGGCGACATCGCCCCCGGGACGTCCGGCGCTGAATGCCGGAGGGGCTTTTTCTGGTTGTCATGGGTTCACCATAGGGAGTGTCACAAACGAGGTTCAATGGTCCGGAAACCGGGGGTCACAGGGGTTCACGGAGCGTCACATTCGGGCCCGTACCCGGGGTCTGGGAACCGTCAGTTGCCTTTGACATTGACGAGCTGCCGGAGCTTGTGCCGTATCGTGACGAGATCCGCGGCGTCCCGCATGATCTGGTCAATGGGTTTGTAAGCGGCCGGGATCTCGTCGATAAACGCCTCGCTGGCACGGAACTCGATGCCGCGCATGGCAGACTTCAACTCGGCGAGCGTGAAGTTCCTCCGCGCGGCGTTCCGGGAATACTCCCGCCCGGCCCCATGCGGCGAGGAGTTGAGGGACACAGCGTTTCCCCGCCCAACCACGACATAGGACGCGGTGCCCATGGATCCCGGTATGAGCCCCGGATCGCCGGCTTCGGCCCTGATGGCGCCCTTGCGTGAGACCCAGACGGACTTGCCGAAGTGCCTTTCCTTGGCCGTGAAGTTGTGATGGCAGTTGATGCGTTGGGTCTCGCGGACGGGTCCGCCGATCCAGTTTTCAAACTGCCGGACCACCCGGTCCATCATTTCCTCGCGATTGAGCAAGGCGAAGTGCTGGGCCCAGCCGAGTTCCCTGATGTAGCGGTCGAATTCGGGCGTGCCTTCCTCCAAGTAGGCCTGGTCGCGGTCCGGCAGGACGATGCCTCGGCGCCGAACCGCGCTCTGTGCCTCCGCTATGTGCCGCTGAGCGATCTTGTTTCCCACCCCCCGGGAGCCCGAATGCAGGAACAGCCAAACGGCATCGGTCTCGTCCACGCAAACCTCGATGAAGTGGTTGCCCGACCCCAGGGACCCCAGCTGCAGTTCCCACTTCGCCGTGTACTGTGCCGGGTTGAAGCCGGCCCTGGCCGCCAGCCCCCGCAGCTCGGCCAGTCGGGGTTCGGCGGAGCCGGTGATCCGGTGGTTGTTGTGGCCGGCGGAAAGCGGCACGGCCCGCTCAATGCCCTCCCGCAGCGGCTTCCGGTCCGCCGGTAGATCCGCGAGCACGTACTGGGTACGGACGGCGATCATGCCGCAGCCAATGTCGACGCCAACCGCCGCGGGCATGATGGCGCCAAGGGTGGGAATGACGGACCCGACGGTGGCCCCCAGGCCGAGGTGGGCGTCAGGCATCAGCGCAATATGCGGATGGATGAAGGGCAGCCGGGAGGTGGACACGGCCTGCGCGCGGGTCTGCTCATCCAGGATGGAGGCCCAGCTGATGAGCCGGCTGTTGATAGTTTCCATGACTTTCCCTTGACACCCGGGTCCGGTCCAGTTGCGAGGAACTATTGTTGACTGACTTCCTGCTGTCAACCCGAAAAACCCACGGGTCCTCCTCAGATCGAGTAGCGCTCGTCCTCGTGGTCGCCCGGGTGGTCCTTGACCAGCCCGGCGGCCAGGGTGTTGCCGTCCAGCGGGTCGATCACCAGGAACGCGCCGGTCCGGCGGTGATGCAGGTAGTTTTCCGCCGGCAGCGGAGCAGCCAGCCGCAGCTGGGCGTGACCAATGTCGTTCAGACCCAGGGTGGCGGTGGGCTCCAGCTGGAAACTGGCGAGATCGAGCTTTCCCGTCACATTCCGGACCAGGGCCTGGACCGTGCGGGTGCCATGCTTCACCAGCACCTTGGCGCCTTCCCGGAGGGGTTTGGGCGAGAGCCAGCAGAGCGCCGCGTACAGGTCCGCCGACGCTTCCTGGATTGTTCCGGCGGCCGCAATGGTATCGCCGCGGGCGACGTCGAATTCGTCCGCGAGGCGCAGTGCCACGGACTGCGGGGCCACTGCCTCGGTGAGCTCGCGTCCGGCAAAGTCGATGCCGGTCACTGTGGTGGTGCGCGGGGCCTGGCCGGGGGTCACGACGCTGACCTTGTCCCCCACGCTCACCGATCCCTCGGTGATCTGGCCGGCGTAGGCGCGGTAGTCCCGGTATGCCGCCACGTCCAGCCCGGCGGCGACGGCGTCGGGAGCCAGCGCCCCCTGCGGCCGGATCACCAGCTGGACCGGGAAGCGGAAGCTTTCCAGGTGGCTTTCAAGTTCGTCAGCGGCGGGCAGAGTCTCGAGGACCTCAAGCAGGGCCGGGCCGTCGTACCAGGGAGTACGCGCTGAGCGGTCCACGACGTTGTCGCCGTCGAGCGCAGAAACCGGGATCACGAAAAGATCGGAGACCCCGCCTGTGTTCAGGTCGTTCCGGCCCAGACCAAGTTCGCGGCCCACCCGCTGGACGTCGGCTTCGATTCCCCGGAACACGTCCTCGCCGAAGTCGACGAGGTCGATCTTGTTCACGGCAACAATGACGTGCGCCACCCTCAGCAACTGCAGCACGGACAGGTGCCGGCGGGTCTGCTCCAGGACACCCTTGCGGGCGTCGATCAGCACGACGACGGCGTCCGCGGTGGACGCGCCGGTCACTGTGTTCTTGGTGTACTGCACGTGCCCGGGGCAGTCGGCCAGGATAAAGCTGCGCCGGTCAGTGGCGAAGTAGCGGTAGGCGACATCAATGGTGATGCCCTGTTCGCGCTCGGCACGCAGGCCGTCGGTCAGCAGGGCAAGGTCAATAGCCTGGACACCGGCTGCGCCGGCTCCGCCGAAGCCGCGGTCCGCGGACGTGCGGGCGACGGCGTCCAGCTGGTCGGCGAGGATGGCCTTGGAGTCATGCAGGAGCCTGCCCACCAGGGTGGACTTACCGTCGTCGACGGAGCCTGCAGTGGCGAAGCGGAAAAGCGTCCCCACCGGCTCCCTCACCTCGCTTCGCTCGGCCAGGGAACCCTGCCGGCGTGGGCCCACATCAGTTGCGGCGATTGAACCTGTCGAAATCGTCGAAGTCATTAGAAATAGCCGTCCTTCTTGCGGTCTTCCATGGCTGCCTCGGAGATGCGGTCATCTGCACGGGTGGCGCCACGTTCGGTGATGGTGGAGGCGGCAACTTCAAGCACGACGTCGCGCACGGTGGCGGCGTCCGATTCGACGGCGCCGGTGCAGGACATGTCGCCGACGGTCCGGTAGCGGACGGTC
>JAODMA010000302.1 GCA_025464545.1 Arthrobacter sp.
GCGCCAGAGGACCTTCTTGTGGTGGTCACCCAGGTCCACCTTGGCCAGGGAGACCAGGAGCAGGATAGCGGGGACCAGGGGGCTCTGCAGGTGGAACGGCTGGCCGGTGATGGAGGCGCGGGCCATGTCCGCGGCGCTGACGCCGTAGTGGGCCGCCGTCTCGCTCAGGACCGGAAGGACGCCGAAGTAGAAGGCGTCGTTGCTCATAAAGAACGTCATCGGGATGCTCAGCACGCCGGTGATGATGGCCATGAACGGGCCCATGTCCGCCGGGATGATTGCGACGAGCCATTCCGACATTGCCTTGACCATCCCCGTGCCGTTGAGGACGCCCGTGAGGACCGCGGCGGCCATGACCATGCTGACGACGGCGACGATCGACGGTGCGTGGGCGATCAGTTGGGCACCCTGGTCCTTGACCTTCGGGAAGTTGACCAGCAGGGCGATGGCGGAACCCACCATAAACACGAACGGGAGCGGAATGACGTTGGCGACGAGCGTTCCCATGACTGCAACCGTCAGGCCGAGGTTGAACCAGAACAACTTGGGGCGCAGGGTCTTTCGGTTGGGGTCCAGTGCGGTGTCCGCCATGGCGGAATCTCGCTCGTCCACGAGTTCCTCGGTGCGTTCCAGGACAGCGACCGAGCCGCCACCGGAGGGAAGGCCGGCGGTGGGTGCGGAGCCCGTGCGGCCGCGGCCGGTGCCGGTGCCTGCGACGGACGAAGCGCCGGCGGAAGGTCCGCCGTCGAACGTGCCGGGAGCGTTCCAGATCTCCGGCGCCACGGCGCGGAGCCGGTTGCGTTCCTGCAGGCCGAGCAGCCAGGCGAAGACGAACACAACGACGAGGCCCGCGATCAGCGAGGGGATCATCGGGACGAAGACATCGTTGACGTCGAGCTTCAGCGCGGTTGCAGCGCGGGCGGTGGGGCCGCCCCACGGCAGGATGTTCATGGTGCCGTTGGCCAGGCCGGCGACGCAGGTCAGGACCACGGGGCTCATCTTGAGGCGCAGGTAGACCGGCAGCATGGCCGCGGTGGTGAGAATGAAGGTTGTGGAGCCGTCGCCGTCGAGCGACACTGCCGCTGCGAGGATGGCCGTGCCGAGCACCACCTTGGCGGGGTCGTTGCCGAGCTTGCGCAGGATGAACCGGACCAGGGGGTCAAAGAGCCCCACGTCGATCATCAGGCCGAAGTAGATGATCGCGAACATCAGCAGGGCTGCCGTGGACGTCATCGACTTCATGGAGTCCATGACCATGGGGCCGATGCCGAGTCCGGCGCCGGCGAAAAGTCCAAAGACGGTGGGGACGATGATCAGCGCCAGCACCGGCGTCAACTTCTTCGTCATGATCAGCACCATGAATACCGCAATCATGGCGAATCCTAGTAATACCAGCACGGCCGGCTCCTTCTTCATTGAATCGCACCACCCCGGTGTGATGCGTACTACAGACGTTAGGGTGGCGCGCGTCACGGCAGTGCCTTTGGCTCAATTGATTGGCATACTGCTTATTGGAAGCATTTTGCTCATTTTGCTCAACAGGTCGACGCCATGTTGAAGGAGGACCGCCGTGACACGCCTGGCTGGCCGGACACCCCTGCGTTTCTCCACCCAGACGCTCCTGCTGCAGCTGGCCGTCGTGGCCCTCGTCGTCCTGCTCAGCGCCGCGGTCCACGCCTGGCTGACCTACGACCGGCTGGGCCGCGAGGCCGAGAACCAGGCCCTGACGCTGGCCCGCACCGTGGCCTCGGACCCCGGGGTACGGGCGCAGGTGCAGCAGATCAGCGCCCGGCCCGGCACGCCCCCGCCGGCCGAACTCCTCGCCGGCCCCCTGATGGCCGCCGCCGAAGGCGCCCGCACCCGGACCGGGGCGTTGTTCGTTGTGATCACCGATGAGACCGGCCTGCGGCTGGCCCACCCCGACGCCGATCGGCTGGGCGAACGCGTCAGCACCGACCCCTCCGAGGCGCTCGCCGGCAAGGAGGTCACCACCCGGAACACCGGCACCCTGGGACCGTCGGCCGGGGCCAAGGTCCCGGTGTTCGCGCCGGGCTCGGAGGCCGTGATCGGCGAAGTCAGCGTGGGCTACTCCACCGAAACCATCGGCCAGAGCCTGGCCCGGGACATCATCCCCATCGCCCTGACTGCTGCCGGGGCCCTGCTCGCCGGGGTGCTCGCCTCCTTCCTGTTGCGGCGGCGCCTGCAGCGGCTCACGCTGGGCCTGGAACCGGAGGAGATCAGCACCCTGGTCCACGACCAGGTGGCCGTCCTTCAAGGCGTGGACGATGGCGTCATCGGCGTCTCCGCGGATGGCCGGATCAGCGTCTTCAACGCCGCGGCCCAGCGGCTCCTGGACCGGCCGGACCTGGCCGGAACACCGTGGGCCGCGGCCCCGGTCCCGGCCCGGCTCAAGGCCCTGACCCTGCCCGACGCCGCGGAGGGGGACGCGGTGGAGTTCGTGGCCGGCACCCGGGTCCTGGTCGCGAGCGCGCGCAAGGCGCTGCACGGGCGGGAGGACCTCGGCTGGGTGGTCATGCTCCGGGACCGCACCGAACTCCAGCAGCTCACGCGCCAGCTCGACGCCGTCGGCACCATGTCCACTGCGCTCCGGGCCCAGCGCCACGAATTCGCCAACCAGCTGCACACGATTGCCGGGTTCA
>JAODMA010000324.1 GCA_025464545.1 Arthrobacter sp.
CGCCGGAGTCTTCGAGGAGCCGGATCTCTTCAGCGAGCTTGAAGAGGAGTCCACGCCTGCTCCGGGCACGGACGCCAGCCCGGAGGCCATCGTCGAAGCGCTTGAACGCGAGCTCCTCCGGCCGGACACCAGGGCAGACCTCGGACGCACCGGCGTGCTGCTGCATCCGGACTTCACCGAGATCGGGAGCTCGGGACGGATCTGGACCCGGGACGCCATGATGTTGGAACTGGAAGAGAGCCCGGAGGCTCCCCTCGAGCTGGAACTGCTGGGCGCCGACCGTCTGGGGGACAGCGCCGTCCTGTTGACCTACCGCAGCTACGCCCGCTCCGGAACCACCCTCCGCAGCTCGCTGTGGGTCCATGAGGGCGCCCAGTGGCGGCTCCGCTTCCATCAGGGCACCCCCGAGGCCTGAGGTCCTGTGCGACGCCGGTGCGGCGTCGCTACCCGAAGCGCTGAGTGTTGCTCAGCTCGGTCTCGTCGTAGCTGGCCGCCGCCGCGGTGAGTGCCAGATTGATGGAGGCCAGAGAGGCTTCGACCCTGCCCTGGGTCAGGGTCCACTCGGTGACGAGGGCCTGGAAGTTGCTCGCCGCGGCGCCGCGCCAGCTGGCCTGCAGTTCGTCGAGGCCCAGCTTCATGGCCTGGACGTCGGCGCTGATCCGTTCGACCGTTGCCTTCACATTCGCTGACTTCAGCTGGAGCAGTTCCGTGTCGACGGAGATGATGCTCATGGGTAGCCTCCCGGAGTCTGGGAGCAGCCCCGGTCCGTCGTCGCGCAGGCGACGCCGGACGGGGCTGGCTCGTCCGGGCTTTCCGGACACCACAAGCCTAGGCAGGGGAGGCCGTCCCGGTCCGTGTCCGGCTTCGCTATGTGGAAAACGGCCGGCTGGCGGGCAAGTGACAGAACCTGCAGCGCCCCGCGGCGGAACCCGGTGACGCTGAACCGGGATCGCCAGGAAGGCTAGGCGGTTGCGTCGCCGGGGCCGGTGCTGGCCCTGCGATCACCCACCCCGGAGTCCTCGGCCCTGAAGTCCTCGGTCACGGCGTCGTCCGTCACGGCCTCGTCCAGGTACGGAAGGCTCACGACCAAGGTGGCGCCGCCGCCGTCGGTCTTCCTGACCTGAACGCTGCCGGAATGGGAACCCACGATGGCTGCCACGATCGCGAGCCCGAGCCCGCTGCCGCCGGTTTCCCGGGTCCGTGAGGTGTCTGCGCGGTAGAACCGCTCGAAGATCCGGGCGGCTTCCTCGTCGGGAACGCCGGGACCGTGGTCGCGGACCTCCATCACCGAGCGCCGCGTCCCGTCC
This sequence comes from Arthrobacter sp., assembly GCA_025464545.1. Classification (GTDB taxonomy): domain Bacteria; phylum Actinomycetota; class Actinomycetes; order Actinomycetales; family Micrococcaceae; genus Arthrobacter. The sequence continues at coordinate 1,308 of JAODMA010000324.1, forward strand.
TCCGCAGTCCGGACGCCGACGGCGAGTTCGATCGGGGTCCCCTCCGGCGTGTAGCGCAGGGCATTGCCGACGAGGTTACCGACGACCTGGCGAAGTTTTGCCTCGTCGCCCAGCGCCGGGGCGGCGGTGGCAGGGCCGCCGTCGAGCCCGGTGAGGGAGATGGTGCGGCCGCGGTCGCTGGCCTGGGTGTCCACTACGGCGTCATGGGCGAGCAGCAACAGATCTACGGGCTTCCGCTGCAGCGGGCGCTGCTCGTCGATCCGGGCCAGCAGCAGCAGGTCCTCGACCATGGTTCCCATCCGCTTTGCTTCGCTTTCGATCCGCCCCATCGCGGTGGCGACGTCCTCCGGGGTGGACAGGGCGCCGTGCCGGTACAGTTCGGAAAATCCGCGGATGGTCACGAGTGGGGTCCGCAGCTCATGCGAGGCATCGGCTGCAAAGCGGCGCATCCGCTCCTCGGATGCCATCCGGGCGGCGAAGGCTGTCTCGATGTGCGCCAGCATGGCGTTGAGGGAGCTGCCCAGCCTACCGACTTCGGTGTTCGGGTTTTCGATCTCCACCCGCCTCGACAGGTCTCCCGCGGCGATGGCCGCGGCGGTCTTCTCCACCCGGGCCAACGGCCGGAAGGACCGTGAGATGCTCCAAGTGGCGATCAGGAAGGCCAGCACCAGGGTCAGCAGTCCGACGCCGACCACCACCAGGACGGCATGTTCCATCACGGAGTCCACCGGGGCGAGGGGAAGCCCGATCACCACCACAGAGGTGCGGTTGTTGGAATCGACCACGCTGAGGGCCACTACCCGCCAGTTGTGCCCGTCCGTTCCGCCGACCTGGTACGGCGCCTGCTGGCGGACCCTGGCCTCGGCAGCGGAGATGTTGCTGATGTCGGGGCGTGATTGCTTGTCACCGCCGAAGGGATAGGCCGGCAGCCCGGGGCTGAAGAGCATCAGCGAATAATCGGTGGGGATGTTGGGGTTTTGTTCCTGCAGCTGGCTGAAGGACTTCTGCTGGCGGACGGAGTCGACGGCGGCCTTGAGCTTGTCATCCACCTGCCCCTGCAGGTAGCTGTGCAGCAACGTCAGGGTACCGGCGCCGGTCGCGGTGAGTGCCACCAGCATCAGCGCCGTCATGATGGCGACGAGCTGGGACCTCAGCGGGGCCGATTTCCAACGCTGCAGCAAGGTCAGCGCTTCTCTGCCGTCCGAAGCACGTAGCCTACGCCGCGCTTGGTCTGGATCAGCGCCGGGGCATCCGGATCGATGTCCACCTTGCGGCGCAGGTAGGAGATGTAGGACTCGACGATCGAGGCGTCACCGTTGAAATCGTATTCCCAGACGTGGTCCAGGATCTGTGCCTTGGACAGGACACGGTTGGGGTTGAGCATGAGGTAGCGCAGGAGCTTGAACTCGGTGGGGGACAGCTCGATCACGGTGCCGCCGCGGCGGACCTCGTGGGCGTCGTCGTCGAGCTCGAGGTCGTCCACGCGGATCACCGCGTCATCGTCCTGCAAGGGCTGGGTGCGGCGCAGCACGGCACGGATGCGCGCCACGACTTCATCGAGGCTGAAGGGTTTTGTCACGTAGTCGTCGCCGCCCACGGTCAGTCCCATCACCTTGTCCTCGGTGTCGTCCTTCGCGGTCAGGAACAGCACCGGGAAGTGCTTGCCCGCGGCGCGCAACCGGCGGGTGACGGTGAAGCCGTCCATGTCCGGCAGCATGACATCCAGCACCGCCAGGTCAGGGGAGTGCAGCTCCGCCGCCGCCAGGGCATCCCGCCCGTTAGCCGCGGAGACTACCTCGAAGCCGGCGAAGCGGAGGGAGGTGGAGAGCAGCTCGCGGATGTTCGGTTCATCATCGACGACGAGGAGCTTGGCTTCGGGACCGGTCTTTTTCATAATTCCCATGATGCTCCCAGACTCTGGGAGTTTTCTGAAGGGCGGATGTGTGTTTGATGGACGGCAGCTAGCCGGCCGCGCCCACGTCTTTGGCGTCCATGATCCGGTACGCGTAGCCCTGCTCGGCCAGGAAACGCTGGCGCTTGGCTGCGAAATCCTGGTCCAGGGTGTCGCGGGCCACCAGCGAGTAAAAGCGGGCCGAGCGGCCGTCCTTCTTCGGCCGCAGCAGCCGTCCGAGCCGCTGCGCTTCCTCCTGGCGGGAGCCGAAGGACCCGGAGACCTGGATAGCCACCGAGGCCTCGGGCAGGTCGATCGAAAAGTTGGCAACCTTGGACACCACCAGGGTCTGGACCTCGCCGGCGCGGAAAGCGTCGAAGAGCTTCTGGCGCTCCTTCACCGAGGTCTCGCCCTTGATGACAGGCGCCTTCAGGCGCTCGCCGATCTCATCCAGCTGGTCGATGTACTGCCCGATCACGAGGAGCTGCTCACCGGCATGCTCGGCGACGAGCTGCTCCACGACGAGGGTCTTGGACTCCGAGGTGGAGCACAGCCGGTACTTGTCCGCATCCTCGGCCATCGCGTACGCCACACGCTCATCACGCGGCAAGTCGATCCGGACCTCGACGCAGTCCGCCGGTGCAATATAGCCTTGGGCCTCGATGTCTTTCCACGGCGCGTCATAGCGCTTGGGCCCGATCAGGCTGAAGACCTCGCCCTCACGCCCGTCCTCACGGACCAAGGTGGCGGTAAGGCCCAGCCGGCGGCGCGCCTGCAGGTCCGCCGTCATCCGGAATATCGGGGCGGGCAGCAGATGGACCTCGTCGTAGATGATGAGTCCCCAGTCATTGCCGTCCACAAGTTCAAGATGGGGGTACAACCCGCCACGCTTCGTGGTCAGGACCTGGTAGGTGGCGATTGTGACCGGACGGACTTCCTTGACGGAGCCCGAGTATTCACCGATCTCCTCTTCGGTCAGCGACGTCCGCTTGAGCAGCTCGTCCTTCCACTGCCGGGCGGACACCGTATTGGTCACCAGGATCAGGGTGGTGGTGGAGCTCGTGGCCATCGCCGCGGCGCCTACCAGCGTCTTGCCGGCTCCGCAGGGGAGCACGACGACGCCGCTGCCGCCGGCCCAGAAGTTCTCCATAGCCAGTCGCTGGTAAGGGCGGAGCTTCCAGTCGGACTCGTCCAGCAGAATCGGATGGGGCGTCCCGTCGACGTAGCCCGCCAGGTCCTCAGCGGGCCAACCGAGCTTGAGCAGCAGCTGTTTGAGCTGCCCGCGCTGGGAGGAATGCACCACCACGGTCTCGCCGTCGATCCGCGGACCCAGCAAAGGAGCGATCTTCTTGGCGCGGCTGACTTCCTCCAACACCGGGTAGTCGGAGGTGCGCATCACCAGGCCGTGCTGCGGATCCTTTTCGAGCCGCAGCCGGCCATACCGGGACATGGTCTCTTCCACGTCGATCAGCAGCGAATGCGGCACCGGGAACCGGGAGTACTTCAGCAGCGTGTCCAGCACCTTTTCGGCGTCGAGACCGGCGGCCCGGGCATTCCAGAGGCCCAGCGGCGTCAGCCGGTAACTGTGCATGTGCTCCGGGGCCCGCTCCAGCTCGGCAAAGGCGGCGATGGCGTGGCGGGCTTCGGTCGCCAGCTCGTGGTCGACTTCGAGCAGGATGGTCTTGTCACTCTGGACGATCAGGGGTCCATCATTCACTGGAGCAATTCCTCAGCGGCTTCTACATCAATAATCCGGTGGATGGACAGGACGCGTTCGGTTTCCTTTTCCGGATCAAAGACCCGCACCCGTCCACCGTTCACAGCTACCGGAACAACCGTTTCACGGACGGCATTCCCCATGCTGTCCACGACGTTCATCACCACGCGCTGCTTTAGCCTGATCGCTTTGAGCAATGTCTCCAGCCCCAGCTGGGTGGCCTCCTCGCTGCCCTGAGCGGCGGCGTGCCCGCCCGGGCCGTCCGCTGCCGGGCGACCGCCGCGCAGCACCGCCAGCTGCGCGTCGACGTCGGCTTCCGGCGGGGCGGTCCGCGGCGCGGTGTACACCGGGCGCGCGCCGCCGGGCACCGCGGTGCTGCGGCGCAGCCGGACGACGGCAGACTCGGCCTCCTCGACGGCCGGGGACAGGCCGAGGCTCCGGAGCAGCTGAGCGGTTTCCCGGGGCGGGGCATGGGAGATGAGGACGGTGGGGGCGATGCGGGCCAGCGCCAGCCCGGACGCCGCGGCGGCGTTGAGCAGCTCCAGCAACGCCGTCTCGTCGTCGCTCTGGATAAAGCTGGCGGCGGCACCGACGCGGAGCCTGGCATGCCGGGCAGCGGTGTCTTCGATCAGGTAGCTGAGGGGCTGCGGGATGGCGGTGGCGGAATGCTGGCGCAGGAAATCCAGCAGGGCCTGGGCGTCCTGTCCGGCGTCGAGCGCCCGGCGGACTGACGAGACGGAGAACCGGTAGATCGTGGCCGGTCCCTGGCCCTCGGCGTCGGCCATGGTCAGGAGTTTCTCGCTCAGCTCCGGGGCCAGGTAGCCCGGCGCCACGGCGGTCAGGTCGGCCTGCAGCAGGACATGGTTCAGCGCGGCCGGCAGGTGCTCGCCCAGGATGCCAAGGGCCTCGTCGGGCTGCTGAGCTGCGATCGCGGCGCCAATCTGGCTCAGGGCCCCGGAACCGATCAGCCCCAGCATGTCCGCTTCCGCCAGGACCCCACGGACCAGCGAGCTGAAGCGGCGCGCCATCCGGGGCTGGGACCAGTCTGCCCGTTCCAGCACGGCGGCTGCGTCCAGCACCGGAGCCTGCCCGTCCAGTGCCGCGGCTTCCCGGGTGAGTTCACTGAG
>JAODMA010000328.1 GCA_025464545.1 Arthrobacter sp.
CATCCAGTCAAAGCCAACGCGCCGGCTAGTGCCAAGCCAGTGATCGTAGAGATCTTTTTGCGTCGGCTGCCGGTTCGGTTCTGCGAACTCACAGACGGCCCTTCCTACTTGTTGCTGTCGCCCGGCCGCCAATGGCGCTCCGGGCACACGAAAAGTTTTACTACTCGATGTAGAGCTTACCGCTCCCCAGGAGTTTTCGCCCACATGTCCGCACCGTGGGTCGGGATCGTTTTTACCGGCCTGGCCCACTACCGTTTGAGGCGGCACTAAGGCCGGGCAAATTGCCCGGCCTTAGTGGAAGGAATCACCGCAGGCGCAGGAGCCGCCGGCGTTGGGATTGTCGATGGTGAAACCCTGCTTGGCGATGGTGTCCTCGAAGTCGATGCTGGCCCCGCTGAGGTAGGGGACGCTCATCTTGTCGACGACAACTTCGACACCGTCGTAGTCGCGGACGGCATCTCCGTCGAGCAGCCGCTCGTCGAAGTAGAGCTGGTAGATCAGGCCGGAGCAACCGCCCGGCTGCACGGCAACGCGGAGGCGCAGATCGGTGCGGCCTTCCTGCTCGAGCAGGCTGCGAACCTTGCCGGCGGCAACGTCGGTCAGCTTGACCTCGTGCGTGGCCAGCTCCTCGCCGGCAATAGCGGTGGTGTCGGCGCTGTTTTCATTGGTTGTAGTGCTCATGGCCTACCTTCTTACGACGGTGGTGGCGGCTCCGCTCGCACGGCGCCCGCCCCTACTTAAACGGTATGGGCTATAGCTACATGCTACGTCGATCAGCCGTGTAGCTCTAACTCCTGACGTAACCGTCCGAACCGGCCGGATGTTCCCCGGACCGCGGATCCGCGGGCGGGTCAGGCCAGCCCCTCGGCATTAAGGCGGGCCAACAGGAAGGCTTCGGCGGTGATGGCATTCCGGAAATCCTCCAGATGAAGGGATTCGTTGGCACTGTGCGCGCGCGAATCGGGATCCTCCACGCCCGTAACGAGGATCTGCACGTCCGGGTACAGTTCGGTCAGGTCTGCGATGAACGGAATGGAGCCGCCGATGCCCATTTCGACCGCCGGGACGCCCCAGGCCTCGCCGAGGGCCCACAGGGCGACCCGTGCGGCCTTGGAGGAGGTGTCCGTGAGGAAGGAGTTACCGCTCTCCCCCGGGGTGAACACGACGTGGGCGCCAAAGGGTGCGTTGGCCTCGACATGCTTCCGCACAGCATCCATGGCTTCAGCCGGATCCTGGCCGGGGGCGAGCCGCAGGCTGAACTTGGCGCGCGCCCGCGGCAGCAGCGTGTTGGAGGCGACGTCCACGGCGGGGGCGTCGAAGCCGATGATGGACAAGGCGGGCTTGGTCCACATCCGGGAGGCAATGCTTCCCGTGCCGGCGAGCCTCACACCGTCGAGCACCGAGGCGTCGGCACGGTACTCCGCTTCCGTGAGGTCAACGGTGACGTTGTCACGGCTGACGAGGCCGGCGACCGCGACGCTGCCGTCGGCGTCGTGCAGCGTCGCGATCAGGCGGGCAAGCAGCGTCGGAGCGTCCAACACCGGGCCGCCAAACATGCCCGAGTGCACGGCGTGGTCCAGGACCCTGACCTCGATGGTGCCGTCCACCAGTCCACGCAGGCTCGTGGTGAGGGCCGGGACGCCGACCTTCCAGTTGCTCGAGTCGGCCACGACGATCACGTCGGCGCGCAGCAGTTCCTGGTGGCTTTCGAGGAAGGACCGGAAAGTCGGCGAGCCGGCTTCTTCCTCTCCTTCGAAGAAGAACGTCACGCCCAGGCCCAGATCGTCGCCCAGCACGCCGGCGACGGCGGAGTAGGCCGCGATGTGCGCCAGGATCCCCGCCTTGTCGTCGGCGGCGCCGCGGCCGTAGAGCCGGCCTTCGCGTTCGACGGCGGTAAACGGCTCGGTTTCCCACAGCGCCAGATCCCCGGTCGGCTGCACATCGTGATGGGCATACAGGAGAACGGTCGGCTGTCCCTCGGCGGCCGGGCGGCGGGCGACGACGGCGGGACCGCCCGGGGTGCCGTCCTCCTTGTCGCAGCGAAGGGTCCGGACGTCGTCGAACCCGCTTGCCCGGACGAGTGCGGCGACGGCGTCGGCGCTGGCGTTCAGCGGCGCCGGGTCGAAGCTGGGCCACGCGATCCCCGGGATCGCGACGAGATCCTTCAAACGGGTGATCGTGGCATCGAATGATTCGGCAACGGCCCGACGGAGGGCCGCGGCGTCGATGTTCCCGACGTGTCCGTTGGCGGTTTGCGGGTTCACAGCAGGGGATGAAGTCATGGCGGAAACAATACCCGTGTCCAGGATCACCACAAACAGCGCCATAGCCGGCCTGCCGGAGTTCGGGCAGGCGTCCGGGGCTGGGGTCCGGATTGGGGTCCGGGCCCGCCGCCGCGGGGTATTCTATATGCGTGTTTGGACGAAAAAAGGAAGCGCCCTCGGCGCAGGAAATAGTTGACCAGCAGGCGGCCGCGGCTTCGGCCCGGGGCACTGCCATGGGCAAGGGAGCGCCCACGCCCAAGCGCAGTGCGCAGGTGGCTGCACGCAAGCGGCCGCTCGTGCCGGAGGACCGCAAGGCCTCGAAGGCAGCCGAACGCGTGGCGATCCAGGACCAGCGGCTCAAGATGCGGCAGGCCATGGATACCGGCGACGAGCGGTTCCTGCCGTTCCGCGACAAGGGCCCGCAGAAGCGCTTCGCCCGGGATTACGTGGACGCCCGCTTCAGCCTCGGCGAGTTCCTTATGTTCGGTGCGCTGATCTTCGTTGTTGTCTCTCTCCTGGTGCCCGCCTCCAGTGAACAGATGATTTACGTCCTCGGCGGTTTCTGGGTGATGTTCCTGGCGGTTTTCGTGGACGTCTTCATCCTTTCCCGGAAGCTCAAGAAGCGCCTCACCGAGAAGTTCGGCGACGTCGAACGCGGCACGGTCTGGTACGGCTCCATGCGCTCCCTGCAGTTCCGCCGCCTGCGCCTGCCCAAGCCGCAGGTCAAGCGCGGCGAGTACCCGGCCTGATTTTTTCGTTCAAAAAAGCCCCGGCAGGTCTCCTGCCGGGGCTTTTTCGTGCCTAATCTTCCGGGGCTTGCCGGGACACACCGGTCGGCTACCGCCGGGCCGGGTGCTTCGCTAGCAGCCGGTTAATCTGGGCGGCCCAGAACGGACCTTCATACAGGAAGGC
>JAODMA010000414.1 GCA_025464545.1 Arthrobacter sp.
GCCCACCGACGAGGAACGCGCGATCGCCGAGGCGACGGCCGCCGTCGTGGGTGCTTCGGTCAGCCGGTGACGGAACTCAGCCGTGGGCCACGGAACTGGTGTACGCCGTCCTGGCGGAGGAATGGCAGTCTCGGACGGTGGAAGAGCCCACTCCCTGACGGACTGAGCCCGCCCTAGGGAGCCGGGGGAGCGCTGGCTGTCGGTGCGGACGCCCCGCCGGCGGTTGGTGCGGCCGCCGGTTGTGTCGCCGGGCCGGCCGGTCCCGTCGGCTGCGGGCCCGCAGGGGCAGGAGTCGGTGCCGTTCCGGTGGGCGTGCCCGAGGCCGTGGCGGCCGGAACCGGTCGGGGCGAGGCCGTGCCGCCGGTCCGCGGTCCAGGTCGCGTGGGCTCCCCGGAAGGCGCCGCGGTTCCCGGCGAGGTGCTCGACCCCGTGGAGGGCGCCGTGCTCGACCCCGTGGAGGGCGTCGCGGACGGCGACGTCGCCGCCCCGCCAGGACTGCCCGGCCGCGCGTTCGGATCGCTCTTGATGACGTCCATGATTTGCTGCTTGAACCCGTTCAGGCGTCCCTGGATCTCCGAGAGCGGGACCTGCTGAAGGTTCCGGCCGAAGTCTGCGATCTGTTGCCACAGCTCATTCAGCCGGGCCGTTCCGTCCGCACTGAGCGGCCCCTCCAGCGTCAGCACCAGCTGGTCCGCCAAGGCGTAGGTCAGGCACCGGAGGCAGTTGTAGTTGGCGGCGGCCGAAAGGTTTTCCGGAACGATCACGTCCGTCTGGCCTACGATCAGGACCACCTGGAATCCCACCGCCACTGCGGAGCAGTCCGCGCAGCTGGCGAAGGCGTAGGCCTCATTGCGGGTCTGGATGTCCTCGCCGTCGTCGGCCCAGACCAGTGCGAAAGCGACGTCGTAGACAACGGAGCCGTCGGTGGTGTTGACGGCGAGCGACTGGTTGCCGTCCTCCTCGGGCGCGGCCGGCCGGTCGAAGGGGAAAACCCAGGACGGCGCTGCGGGGCCAGCGTTCCCGGGCGCGCCGGTCTGGCTGGGAACGAGGACCATGCTGAGCTGGGGTTCGTCCCGGGTCGGCTTCCTGGCACCCTCCGGCCAAAGCGCGAGGGTCCTGCCGGGCTGGCCCTCCCTCATTCCGCGGCTCGCACCTGCCGGGAAGATTGCCGTGGTGGCGTCCGCGAGGGTGCCGCGTTCGTACGGCTGGACCGGACGGTAGCTCTCCCCTCCGGGCCACCAGGCCCAGGTGAGTCCGGCCAATACCGCGGCGATGGCAATGACTGCGGTGCCGCGCTGCAGGGCCTTGCCCCGGGTCTTCTGCCAGAGACCCGTCACGAGCTGCTGTCCCAGACGAAGCAGCACGTAGAGGACCGCCAGCACGGGCAGCGCCACGGCGGCGATGGCGAGGACGCGCACAGCTGCGTCGAGAAAATCACCGGCGCCCAGGCTCGTGCTGAGCATGGAGTACTGCTTCTGCGTGCTGGCCCAGGCGGTGCCAAGGAGGCGCGGCAGGGACAGGACCATCAGGACCATGCTGAAGAGGAGCAGCGGTACGGTGACGAGCACCCAGAGCGTCACGACGGCGCGCGCCCACGGTTTCAGGGCCTGCGCCTCGGGGTCTTTCCGGCGCCAGGGCAGGAGGCTGAGCAGGGTTGGTTTGATCCGTTGGAAGAGGTCGGGCACGCCCGTGGCGTCGGCGAGGATGTGGTACCCGTCGAAGCGGACCAGCGGGAGGAGCTGGCGGACCATCTGCAGGACCTGGGTGACGATGACGAGCAACAGGGCGTCGTAACCGGTGGCCCACCAGATCCCCAGAACGGCCACGGCCACGATGGCGTTGAAGTAGAGCCCGCCGAGGTCTGTCCGGAGGCGGCCGGCCCGGCCCAGTCGGTAGGAGTCGGTCACGTCGGTGTAGAACGCCGGCCAGATGAGGTAGAGACCGGTGCCCATGGCTCCGGGCGTTGCGCCGCCGCGGCGGGCTGCGGCCGCGTGGCCAAACTCGTGGAAACCCGCGGAGAGCACAGTGACCAGAAGGATCAAGAGCACCAGGGCGGGGTTGGCAAAGGCATCATGCGTGGCTGAGGCGAGGCCCTTGACCATCAGCACCCACCAGCAGGTCGCGACGAAGGCCACGGTGACGGCAGCCACGATCAGCGGGTTGAACAGGAAGGTGAAGGGCGCTGTGAGCTTGCGGGTGCGCTCGGGGTCCGTCACCGAATAGCGGAAGCGCATGCCGAGTAAAGGGTCGGCCTTCCGGAGCTCGGGTTGCGAGCCGTCCGCCAGTTGCAACAATCCCAGCGGCAGCAGCTGGGAGGCGATCAGCGTCCGGACGTTGTCGGGGCTGACCAGCCTGCCGGATCCGGAACTGGCGTGGCTGGCGATTTCCTCCAGCCCGCGCCTGCCGTCAACCGCTTCGAGGACGAGATAGAGCAGGCGCGTCAGCTGAAGGGTCTGGCCATCAGCGCGCCGGACCAACGATGGAGCGTCTCGGTAGCCGGAGTCTTTGGCCTGGCCGATGAGCTGCACTCCGTCGGCCCGGACGGGGATCTGCGTCTTGTCGGCGGCGGAAGCGGGCAGTGAGGAGGCCGGCGGGCCGTCCGCTGTGGACGGTCCGCCGTGCGTGGTACTCATTCAGGAACTACTGACGGAGGTCGGACTGCTGGTCGGCGGTGGCCGAGGCCTCACCTTCGATGTCCTGGTTGATGATCGCGTCCTGCTGGGCCACGGCGAAGGCGTCGCTGTCGATTGAGCCGATGTTCGCCGCCACGGCAGCGTCGATCGGTGCGGCGACGTTTGCGTTAGCAGCCACTGCGCCGTTGATCGGGGCGGCGATGTCCGCGTCCGCGGCGAGGTCCACGTTCACGTTGAGCAGGTTGGAGTCCACGGCGCCGGCCGCGTCCGTCGGCAGTGCGCCCGGATCGGCAGCGGCCGTACCAGAGCCGGCCGTACCAGAGTCGGCCAGCGCGGGGTCGGCCGTGCCGGCGTCGGTGGCCTGGTCGATAGTGCTGTCCTGTGCGGACTCTGCGGTGGCGTCTGCGGTGATGCCCTGGTTGATGATCACACCCTGGTCGGCGAGAGCCTGGGACTCGGAACCGAAGGACAGGATGTTCGCGGAAGCCGCGGCGTCAATCGGGGCCGCGACGTTGGCGTTGGCCGCCACGGCGAGGTCGATCGGTGCCGCCGCATTGATGCCGAGGTCCAGGTCGGCGTTGAGGTCCAGCACGGACGCAACTTCCTTGTCCGGAAGGGCGGTGCCCGCCTCGGCCATCAGTTCATCGTCGGACAGCGGGGTCAGTTCCTGCTCGGTGCTCATGGCAAACTCCATCTCTGGCACTTGAGGTGCCCGGTAATGGTTCTACGGCGACCCGCCCCCAGCGGACAGGTTCCCCGCCATCATGCCAGAAAGTAGTAAGCAGGGTGACCATCCAAGCCTAGGCGCGGCCCTTGAGGATCAGGTTCCAGTAAACGCGGGGGAAAATATCTCGGTCCACAACCCAGGATGTGCGGCTCTCTTTCCACGTTGGCACCTTGGGAATCGTGGGCATGGGTCGGTACTGGTCATCGAACTCGGCGAAGACGACGGTGGACCGGGAGACCGTGAAGGGGCACACTGAGTATCCGTTGTATTTTTCCGGAAGGGGTTTTCCCTGCCGGGCCGCGACCAGGTTCTTCGCGAGCACCGATGTCTGCTTTCGCAGCGCCCCGCCGGACTTGGAGTTGGTGGTTGCCGCAGCATCGCCCAGGGACCAGATGTTTGGAAAACGGACATGCCGGAGGGTCTCCGGATCCACTTCCACGAAGCCGCCGGAGTCGCCCAGGGCGGGCAGCTCTGTGTCCTTGAGCCAGTCCGGTGCCGACTGCGGCGGGACGGCGTTGAGCACGTCATAGCGCAGCTCCTCTGTGGCGCCGGTTCCGTTGTCCCGGATCCGGGCCGTTTGTCCGGCGGCGTCAACCGACGTGACTTCGCTGTTGCAGCGCAATTCGATGCCGTACTGGGCGATCTTCCGATTCAGTTCGTCATCCACTCCGGGAACACCGAAAACCGTGTGGCTCGGCTGCACCATGACGACCCGGATATCCTGAAGCACTCCCTGCTCGCGCCAGTAATCGCAGGCCAGGTACATCGGTTTCTGTGCTGCGCCGCCGCACTTGATGGGGCCGGAGGGCATGGTGAAAACGGCAGTGCCGGCCTTGAGGCCGCTGAGCAGCGTCCAGGCCTTGGGTGCCAGGCTGAATTCATAGTGGGACGCGCCGAAGGGTGAATGGACGGCCTCGGCCAGGCCCGGGATCTTGTCCCAGTCCAACTGCAGGCCGGGGCAGACCACCAAGTGGCCAAACCCCAGCTGGCCGCCGGAAGCCAAAGACACCGTGTTGCCCGCCGGGTCGATGTCCACCGCGCCGTCCCGGATCCATTCCACGCCACGGGGCATGACGGAGCGCTGGGGCCGGATCGCTTCCGAGGCCTTCGCCCGCCCGCCGGCTATGTGGGAGAACAGCGGCTGGTAGAGGTGGTGGTCCTCGGGCTCGACCACGGCCACATCTTTCACACCGTAGCGATGGAGGCGTGCCGCCAAGGAGACCCCGGCGTTGCCCCCGCCGATTATCAGCACGTCGAAGTGACGCCCGGCCATGGCCTACTTCTCCTCGGTCTCGGCAGCGGCCCGGTGGACTGCGTGCGCACGGCCCTGGCCCCGTCGGACGGGTGTTCCCTTGCTCAGCGACATAGGTGCCTCCT
>JAODMA010000422.1 GCA_025464545.1 Arthrobacter sp.
AGCCGCGCGCGCTCGGGGCCGGTGAAGTTGCTGTCCTTGATGCGCCGCGCCTCCCGCTCCGCCACGTCGAAGGCCACCTCGAAGCTGCGCACCGCCGCGCGGTAATCCATTAGCCGGGCCGCTGACGCGAGCTCCCCCGGCGTGGCCGGCCGCAGCCCGTCCGCCTCCCGCTTGGCGCGCAGGAACGCCACCGTGAGCGGTTCACGCACATCCGTCATAACGGGAAAATCAATGAGCTTGCCCACGTCGAGCTCGTAGGCCAGCCAACGCCGGTTCACCGCGTCATGGGCCGCCAGCAGCGACTGGACCTCGGCCTGGCTCGCCTGCTCTGCTTCCGCCACCCGGTTGCGCAGCCGGTAGAGCTCCACGCGGCGGCGGTGCCGGCGTTCGCTCGCTTTGGACCACGAGCGAGCCCAGCTCCCCATGAGTCCGCCCAGCGGAAACACCAGCCACCAGAAATCACCGACGAAATCGAAAAAGGACTCCACCGCATCATCCTCCCACCCGCCGGTGACCGCGAAAACCCCTGCCCCGGCGGCGGCGTGGTCTGCATTTCGCGGTTGCCGCGGAAACTGGGTCCCTGCCGGGTCAGTCCTCGTGCTGGACCTTATGCAGCCGGGTTACCACGGTGGGGCAGGGCACATGCAGCAGGACCGCGTGGGCGGTTGAGCCGAGCACCAAGCGGGAGAAGCCCCCGCGACCGCTGCCGCCCATGACAAGCAGGCGCGCTCCGGTAGCGATGTCGATCAGCGCCTTGGCCGGCTCGGTGTCCGTTTCCAGGCGCTGGTGGACGGTCAGGTCGGGATACCTCTCACCCAGTCCGGCCACGGACTCGGACAGGACGACCCGTTGTTCCTCAATGATGGTTTCGGCGAGCCCGCGCGAGGGCAGCTGGGTCTCAAACCATCGGGCGGGACTCCGGAAGGCGAGCACCACGGTCAGCTCATCGCCGCAGCGGTCGGCTTCGGCGGAAGCGAACCGGACTGCCTGCAGCGCCTCCTCCGAGCCATCCACACCGACGATGACGCCGCTGCCCCCGGTCCCCTGCCTGGCCGGGATGACGGCGACCGGGCGGTCCGAAGCGGAAACGATCTGCAGGGCACGGTCCTTCAGTGGCCCGCCATCCATCCAGTGCCTCTCATGCGCGCCGACAACCACCATCGACGCGTCCTTGGACGCTTCCCGCAACGCAGCGCCGGCGCTGCCGTGGCGAAGCTGCACCTCCACGTTGACATCGGGGGCCTGCGCGGTGGCAACGGCCTGTGCTTTCCTGAGCAGGTCCATTGCCGATTCCCGGATGAGCTCCTGGTACTGGAACTCCGGAGACATCCAGCGGTCGTCCACCGCGTGAAGGACGATGAGCGGAAGCCTGTGCCGCGACGCACGTTGGACGGCCCAGGTCAAAGCACCCTGGCTTCCGGCAGAGCCGCTGATCCCGACGACGATTGGTTTGTCCATGGTGAACACTGCTCTTCTCCGTGGCGCGGTGGCGTTCGCAGCGTAAGACTCGTCCAGCGGTGCCAACAGTCCGCCGGCACTTCAGTGTGCGCCGCCGGCCACATGCCGGTTAGGGCCTTAAGCCCCGCACGCTCCGCGGCTAGAAGCCCGTGGGTTCGGTCTCGAATTCGGTGTGCCGCGGGGGCCCTTCATGGTGCAGCGGGCGCAAGGCTGCGGTGTGCTCAAGCCAGACCAGCGCGTCGTAGCGTTCTCCCATTACGGTGGGGACATAGCTTCCCGGCTGCCGGTCCGGGTGGTAGACCACGCCGATCGCGCGGTGGCCCAGCCAGGCGGAGAGCCAGGGCCCAGTCCGGTCTTCGCCGAAGTCCAGCACCGCAGGCACGCCCAGCGCCTCATGCAGGAAGTCTTCGTGGCTGCCGGGCCGGGCCGGGGGCACGGCCAGGATCCGCTCGGGGCTGCCCCAACTGCCGGCAGCGATGACCTCGCCCCGATGGGAGGCGAATCCCACCAGCATCACACCCTCCGCGGCGTGCCTTTCGCGCAGCAGTTGCCCCAGGTTGACCAGCCCGTCCCGGGCCATGTCGGTGGCCCGGGCGTCCCCGATGTGCGTGTTGTGTTCCCAGATGATGCCCTTGGATTCCGGACCGAGGTGGGTGCTGAGCCGGTCGACTGTGTCCGCCATATGGTGGTCCCGGATGTTCCAGGACTGCCGGTCACCGCGGACCATGATCCGGTAGTAGTGCTCCGCGTTCGCGGCTACCTCGGCGTTCTGGACGGCGTCGAAGGCTTCTTCATTCTGGTTGCCCGGCGTGGACACCCGGTTCCTGACCTCGGAGAGGAGGGCGACGACGTCGGCCTCGCAGGACTGTGGGACCAGCCGCGTGCCCCGGGCGTACTCGTGCGGGTCCTCGTGGTGGGGCACGAAGCATTGCCACGCCCGCAAGGCGGTGGGAACGGCCTCGGGCACATTGCCTTCCAGCCAGCTGATGATCTGCCGGAGCGAATCCCACAGTGAATAGACGTCAAGGCCGTAGAAGCCGACCCGTTGATTCAGTGGACGGCTGAGGTTCCAGCCATGCAGCCAGTCCAGGAATGCCGCAACTTCCTCGTTCGCCCACATCCAGGTGGGCCAGCGTTCAAACCCCGCAAGCAAGGCATGGATGCCTTGTTCCTGCCCGCTGAGACCCCGGACCCAGCGGTTGATGTGCCAGCAGTCCGGCCAGTCGCCCTCTACCCCGATCCAGTTGTAGCCCTCTTCCGCGATCAGGCGCCGGCTCAAGGTGTCGCGCCAGGTGTAGTACTCGTGGGTGCCGTGGGATGCCTCGCCGATCGCAACGTAGCGGCTCTGCGCCGCGCGCCGGACCAGCCCGTTGAAGTCCTGGTCGGTCCGTAGCGGACGGGCGAGGGCATGGATCTGTGCCAGAACGGAGGCCTTCGGGACCGACGGACTCATCGGGGCTCCTCAACGAAAATGTTTTCCTGGTGCAAGGGCACCCGGGCCGCCAGTCCAGCTCGCGTCCGGATCACGCGCACCGACGGACGGATCCGCCGCACGCCCGGCCGAGGTACACCAAGCTTGCGCCGAAGTGGCGCCAGAACCTAGGGCCGAAAGTCACGCACGCTTCCCGGCGGTTGGAATCGGGCACGAGTAGTCGCTACTCCAATGCAGCGGTAGGGCGCGCACGGCCGCTACCTGATATCGGCTCCGGACCACCTATTTTCGGTGGTCCGAGCGGATTCCTTGCGGCGCTCCGGACTTGCTGGTAGGCCTGTAATAGAGCATGAAGGTAGGGTGCGTAGTGGCAGATGAACGCACCATCCAGACCCCGTGGTGGTTGTAGAAGGGAAGTTCGACGTGACGCGCAAGAATCCTCCTGTGGAGGAAACTGACGAAAAGGACCTGGAAGTCGGCCATGGCCCGAAGGATTGGGCCGCCGGAATCCCGGGCGTCCTGCACTCCATGAAGCCCGCGATCGAACACATGGGTCTGAACCGCACCCGTAAGACCGTCCTGGCAATGAACCAGAAGGACGGCTTCGACTGTCCCAGCTGCGCTTGGCCGGATCCGCACCACCGTAAGGCCTTCGAGTTCTGCGAGAACGGCGCCAAGGCCGTCACCTGGGAGGCGACACCGGTGGTCATCGCCCGGGAGTTCTGGGCGGAGCATTCGGTGACCGAACTGCGCAGCCGCTCGGAATACTGGCTGGGCATGCAGGGCCGGCTCACCGAACCGGTTTTCAAGCCCGCCGGCGAGGATCACTACAAGCCGGTGACCTGGGACGAGGCAATCCGCATCGTCGCGGACAAGCTCACCAGTCTGGAGTCCCCGGACCACGCGGCGTTCTACACGAGCGGCAGGACGTCGAACGAAGCAGCGTTCATCTACCAGTTGCTCGTCCGCGGCTACGGCACCAACAACCTCCCTGATTGCTCGAACATGTGCCACGAATCCTCGGGCTGGGCGATGGGCCAGACCATCGGCATCGGAAAAGCCACGGTGTCCTTTGACGACTTCGCCAAAGCGGACCTGATCATCATCATGGGGCAGAACCCCGGCACGAACCACCCGCGCATGCTCACCGAGCTGGAGGCCTGCAAGGAAAACGGCGGCGAGATCGTGGCCATCAATCCCCTGCCCGAGGCCGGCCTCCGCCGGTACAAGAACCCGCAGAAGGTCAAGGGCATCGTTGGCCGCGGCACCGAGATCGCGGACCAGTTCCTGCACATCCGGATCGGTGGCGACATGGCCCTGCTGCAGGCGATCTCCAAACGCGTGTTCGACGCCGAGGAACGGAACCCGGGGACCGTCCTGGACCACGCCTTCCTGGCCGAACACTGCGAGGGCCTGGCGGAGCTCAAGGAACACCTCAGCCAGCTGGATGAGCAGGCGGTGCTGGAAGCGACGGGGCTTCGCATCGAGGAAATCGACGAGCTCGCCGCCCGGTATCTGAAGGCCGAGAAGGTGATCATCACCTGGGCCATGGGCATCACGCAGCAGAAGAAGGGCGTGGCGACAATCAAGGAGATCATCAACCTGCTCCTGCTCCGCGGCAATATGGGCAAGCCCGGAGCGGGCGCCTCCCCCATCCGGGGCCATAGCAACGTCCAGGGCGACCGTACCATGGGCATCTGGGAGCAGATGCCGCAGTCCTTCATGGATGCACTTGGCAAGGAGTTCGACTTCGAACCGCCGCGCGAACACGGCGTAGACGCCGTGGAGACCATCAACCGGATGCGCGACGGCGGAATCAAGACCTTCATAGCGCTCGGCGGCAACTTCGTGGGTGCCATTTCGGACACCAACGCGGCCGAGGCAGCCATGCAGAACACGGAGCTTTCCGTCCAGATCTCCACGAAGCTCAACCGGTCCCACACGGTGACCGGTGCCGCCGCACTCATCCTTCCGACGATGGGCCGGACCGAGATCGACATCCAGGAGTCGGGGCAGCAGTTCGTGTCCGTCGAGGACACGGTCTGCGCCGTCCACCCCTCTTGGGGCAGCGTGGAGCCGGTGTCCCACCATCTCCTGTCAGAGCCGGCGATTGTCAGCCGCCTCGGGAAGGCCGTGGTCGGCGATCGGATCAAGGCCGACTGGGATGGCTTTGAGAAGAACTACGACCTCATCCGGGAGCACATCTCCCGGGTGGTGGGCGGCTGTGAGAACTACAACGAGCGGATCCGCCAGGAAGGCGGCTTTATCCTGGCGAACGGCCCGCGGGATTCCCGCACGTTCCCGACGCCCACCGGCAAGGCGGTGCTGACGGTCAACGCCCTGGAGCACGTGGAAAAGCCGGAGGGCACGCTGATCCTGCAGAGCATGCGCTCGCATGACCAGTTCAACACCACCATTTACGGCCACAACGACCGCTACCGGGGCATCAAGAAGGGGCGCCACGTGGTGTTCGTGAACCCGGACGACATTGCCGAGCTGGGCCTGGCCGACGGAATGTTCGTAGACATCCGCGGCGAGTACAAGGACGGCGTGGAACGCATGGTCCACAAGTTCCGGGTGGTTTCCTACCCCACCGCCCGCGGCTGCGCGGCCGCCTACTACCCGGAGGCGAACGTGCTGGTGCCGCTGAACCATACCGCGGAGGGAAGCAATACCCCGGTGTCCAAAGCGGTGATTGTCCGGCTCGAACCCAGCCTGGACCAGTCCCCGGACGGTTCAGCCACACTGGCCTCCGGCGCGGCGGCCCCCGCGGCACCCTGACCCCGCAGCACTCCGCGGGACATGCCCAGCCCTGGCCGCGGGCACTGGACATCTAGCCAACATGTCCATCCGCGGTCGCGGCAGCAGGGCATGTCCCCGGGGTCCTCTGGCACCCCGCGGGACATGCCCAGCCCTGGCCGGCGCGGCCGCTACTGGGCTCGCTTGGCCCAGCCCTTTTCGTCGGGGCCGCCGGACTCGCCGTGCTCACAGAGTTCGAGGACCTTGTTTGAGGCGGCATCAACAGCTTCATGCGTGCTCTTCCGGCCGTCGGTCGAAGCCGTGCCGGCAGCGTAGCCGACGAGGAAGGCGCTGATGACGTCTGCGTGGGGCCCGACGGCTTTCGCGGATTCGTCCGCTATTTGGACGATCTTCTCGTGGTCCACCTCCAGGTCAAGGATCTGCAGCGCTTGGATCAGGCGGCTGCTCCAGTGGCGCAGTGAGCTGTCTTCATCCCGGGACAAAGTCATCGGTACTCCTCTTCGTAGGGTGTAGAAGTCGATCGTCTACCCCACAAGGGTTAGCACCCACGCCGGGCAGGCGCAACGGGACGCTGCGGCTGCTTCGGCCGACTCCACCCCTGGCGACGCGCCGGACGGGAGCCAAGCCGAAGGCGCGCTGCCCGGCTAAGCGAGCAGGGCCGCCGTCGGGCGTAAGCTCGTGGGATGGCGAGATACTTGGATGTTCATCCCGAAAACCCGCAGCCGAGGTTGATCAGCCAGGCGGTGGACATCGTCCGTTCCGGCGGCCTGATCGCCTATCCCACCGATTCCTGCTATGCCCTTGGCGCTCAGCTGGGGAACCGGGAAGCCCTTGACCGGATCCGCACCATCCGTCAACTCGACGACAAACACCACTTCACCCTGGTGTGC
>JAODMA010000428.1 GCA_025464545.1 Arthrobacter sp.
CCGGTTCTCGGGGGCGCCAAGGCTGTATGGCGTGAAGTCGGTGACGCCGGCGGCGGCCAGGACCTGTTCATCGGTGTAGAAGTTCCCGCTCCGGCTGCCGGAGTCGGGCGTGGCGTTGGCTCCGGTCAGCACGGCGTGGGCCGCATCCGCCATAATCTGCGGGCTGCGGGCTCCCTGGACGATCTTCTCGCCGCCGGGCATGTTCCGGATCGCGGCGGTGTCGATCAGGGTGCAGGGCCACAGCGAGTTGACGCTGATCCCGTCCCCCTTGAGCTCTTCGGCCAGGCCCAGGGTGGTCAGGCTCATCCCATACTTGGCCATGGTGTAGGCCAGGTGCAGGCCCGCCCATTTGGGATCCAGGTTGAGCGGCGGAGACAGGGTGAGGATGTGCCCGGCCTCCGATTGGCGCAGCGCGGGCAGGGCGAGCTTCGCGAGCAGGAAGGTGCCCCGCACGTTGATGTCCTGCATGAGGTCGTAGCGCTTCATGTCCACCGCGTCGGTTTTGGAGAGGTCGATCGCGGAGGCATTGTTGATAACGACGTCGAGCCCGCCGAAGCGTTCGACAGCGGCGGCAACGGCCCCGGCGACGTCGTCATCATTGCGCACGTCTCCGACCAGCGGGAGCGCTTTCCCGCCTGCTGCCTCGATCTGTTCCGCGGCAGTGTAGACGGTACCTTCCAGCCTGGCGTGCGGCTTCCCGGTCTTGGCCATCAGGACGACGTTGGCGCCGTCCCGCGCGGCCCGGACGGCGATCGCCAGGCCGATCCCGCGGCTGCCTCCGGAGATGAGGATGGTGCGGTCCTGAAGGGAACCGGCGGTCTGGTATGGCCCTGCGTCGGCGCCCGAAGCATCGTTGCTTGAAGTCATGAGCACACTCTAGCTGAACCATGTTACTGATGAGTAACATCTGCGCGACGGGGACAGGAACGAGAGAAAATTGTAGGTTTTCTACAGCCGGATCGACCGATAGCGTCACTAGACTTGCCCTCAGGGCCCTGCCTTTGTGTGGAATCCACTTAAGTCCCCACGCGATAATTGGCCAGCGACTATCAGCAACAGAGCCGGAGACACTTGATGAGCCACGATCTGACCACGACTGCGGGAAAGATCGCAGATTTCCGCGAGCGCCAGGCCCGTGCTGAGCAGCCCTCCGGCCCGGAAGCGATCGAGAAGCAGCATGCGCGCGGCAAGAACACCGCCCGCGAGCGCATCGATCTGCTGTTGGACGCAGGATCCTTCGTCGAGTTCGACGCGCTGGCCGTGCACCGCTCCACCGCCTTCGGCATGGAGAAGAAAAAGCCGCTCGGCGACGGGCTCGTCTCCGGCTACGGCACCGTGGATGGCCGGCCGGTAGCGGTCTACAGCCAGGACGTCTCCGTTTACGGCGGCTCGCTGAGCCAGGTCAACGGCGAGAAGATCGTCAAGGTCCAGGAATTCGCGCTGCGCAACGGCTGCCCCGTCGTGGGCATCCTCGACGGCGGCGGCGCCCGGATCCAGGAAGGCGTCGCCTCGCTGGCGATGTTCGCGGATATTTTCCGCAACAACGTGCACGCTTCCGGCGTCGTGCCGCAGATCTCCCTCATCATGGGACCCTCCGCCGGCGGCGCGGCTTACTCCCCCGCCCTGACCGACTACGTGGTCATGGTGGACAAGACCTCGCACATGTTCATCACCGGCCCGGACGTCATCAAGACCGTCACCGGCGAGGATGTGGACATGGAAACCCTCGGCGGCGCCCGCCAACACAACGCCAACACGGGCACCTCCACCTACCTCGCCTCCGACGAGACGGACGCAATCGAGTTCGTCCGCGAACTCCTGGACTTCCTGCCGTCCAACAACCTCGCCGAGGTCCCGGTGCTGGAGCACACCCAGGAGCTGGAGCTCGACGACGACGACCTGGCCCTCGATGCGCTCATCCCGGACTCGGCCAACCAGCCCTATGACATGCGCAAGGTGGTCGAGCAGATTGTCGACGATGCGCATTTCCTGGAGATGCAGTCCCTCTACGCCCCGAACGTGATGATCGGCTACGGGCGGGTGGAGGGCCACACGGTGGGTATCGTGGCCAACCAGCCCATGCAGTTTGCCGGGACCCTGGACATCGCCGCCTCGGAAAAGGCCGCCCGCTTCGTCCGGCACTGCGATGCCTTCAACATCCCCATAATCACGCTCGTTGATGTGCCCGGCTTCCTGCCCGGCAAGGACCAGGAGTTCCAGGGCATCATCCGCCGCGGGGCCAAGCTGCTGTATGCCTATGCCGAGGCCACTGTGCCCAAGCTGACCGTCATCACCCGCAAGGCCTACGGCGGAGCGTACATCGTGATGGGCTCGAAGAAGCTCGGGGCGGACCTGAACCTGGCCTGGCCCACCGCCCAGATCGGCGTCATGGGTGCCCAGGGCGCGGTCAACATCCTTTACCGCCGCGAACTGGCGGCCGTCTCCGCTGACGGCGGCGACGTCGAAGCCAAACGCGCCGAGGTCATCCGGCAGTACGAGGAAGAGCTGCTCAATCCCTACCAGGCCGCCCAGCTCGGCTACGTGGACGCCGTCATCGCCCCGTCCGAGACACGCGTGCAGATCCTCAAGGGCCTGCGCGCGCTGCGGGACAAGCGCGCCAGCCTGCCCGCCAAGAAGCACGGGAACATCCCGCTGTGATCGAGCCGAGCGAAGGCGCCGGTGGGCCGGCAGCAGGGCCGGAACCGCTGCTGTCCGTCGTCCAGGGTAAGCCCACGGCGGAGGAACTGGCGGCGCTCACCGCCGTCGTTCTCTCCTTGGGCAACGGCGAGTCGGCGGCGCCGCTGAAGCCCAGTGTCCGGCAGTGGGTAAGGCGGCAGCAACTGCAGCTGGCGCCCAAACCAGGCCCGGGGGCGTGGAAGCGAAGCCGGGGCTGAGCCCGCACCGGCTGGCTGAAGTAAGTTCAGTAACCCTTTCAGGACCGCCGGGCCCGGGCTAGTCTCTTCGGGTGACTGAAACTACTGAACATGCCGCCCCCGTGCGCCCGCAGACTGCCATTGACGTTGTCGCCGACGACTATACGGAAACCCTGATCCGGCTTAACCCGAGTTTTGCCACCGAACTCGGCCTGCCCGGCCACGAGACCGAATACCAGGATTTCTCGCCCGCCGGCCAGGAGGCCTTCGCCGCCGCGGCCCGCGAGGCTTTGGCCGCGCTGGACGGGCTGGAGCCGGCCGACGACGTCGACGTTGTCACCCTTGACGCGATGCGCGAACGCCTGGGCCTGCAGCTGGAGATCCATGATTCCGGCTGGGATGCGGCCGAGCTGAACAACATCGCCTCCCCCGCGCAGGATATCCGGGCGATCTTCGACCTGATGCCGACGGATACCCCGGAGCAGTGGGGCCACATCGCGGGCCGCGCCCACAGCGTGCAGACTGCAATCGACGGCTACATCGAGTCGCTGCGCTCGGCCAAGGAGGACGGCAAGGTTGCCGCCGCACGCCAGGTGTCGATCGTCATCGAGCAGACCACCAAGTACGCCGCGGAGGATGGCTTCTTCGCAAAGCTCGCCGCGAACGCCAGAACGGACGAGGGTCCGCTGCCCGCAGATCTGCAGTCAAACCTCGAAGCCGGTGCCGCCGCCGCGCGGGTGGCCTACTCCCGGCTGGCCGGCTTCCTGGCAGCCGAACTGCTGCCGGCGGCCCCGGCCGCGGACGCCGTCGGCCGCGAGCGCTACGCGCTGGCCTCACGGTCCTTTTTGGGTGCCACGGTGGACCTCGAGGAGACATACGCCTGGGGTGTGCGGGAACTCGACCGCCTGATCGCCGAGCAGGAGCGGGTGGCAGGGGAAATCCGCCCCGGCGCCTCCGTCGAGGAAGCCAAAGAGCTCCTGAACAACGACCCCGCCCGCCAGCTCAAGGGCACGGATGCACTGCAAGCCTGGATGCAAGGGCTTTCCGACAAGGCGGTGGCCGACCTCGCCGGCGTGCACTTCGACATTCCGGACGTTCTGAAGACGCTGGAGTGCAAGATCGCTCCGACCGACGAAGGCGGCATCTACTACACCGGCCCCTCGGACGACTTAAGCCGGCCGGGCCGCATGTGGTGGTCCGTGCCTGCCGGTGAAGACACATTCACCACCTGGGCCGAGACCACCACCGTGTACCACGAGGGGGTCCCGGGCCACCATCTGCAGGTCGGGACCGCCACCTACCGTCGCGAGCTGCTGAACAAGTGGCGGCGCAATGTCTGCTGGACCTCCGGCCATGGCGAAGGCTGGGCGCTCTACGCCGAGAAGCTCATGCAGGAACTGGGATACCTCAAGGACCCGGGCGACCACATGGGCATGCTGGATATGCAACGCATGCGGGCAGCCCGCGTGGTGTTCGACATCGGCGTGCACCTTGAGCTGGAGATCCCGGCGCGCTGGGGTTCCGGCACCTGGACGCCGGAGAAGGGCTACGGGTTCCTCAAGGCGAACCTGCCGATCAGCGAAGGGCAGCTGAAATTCGAATTCACCCGCTACCTCGGCTGGCCCGGCCAGGCCCCGTCGTACAAGGTTGGCCAGCGGCTCTGGGAGCAGATCCGGGCCGAGCGGGAATCCCGGCCCGGGTTCGACCTCAAAGAGTTCCACACCGAGGCGCTGGACATCGGCTCGGTAGGTCTCGACACCCTCAGGCGCGCCCTGCTCGGCTGAGTTCCCGCGCCAGGTGACCCGGGTCAGATGGACCTGCGTGTGATATTCATCTAGTCTCGACGGGACACATTTACAGGGTTTTCGAAAGCCCATGTCGGCGGCTGGGGCCGCGACGCTAATGCCGGGTATTCCTGCGCTGGACGGCAGGACGCCGCCTTTGTTGCAGGCGCAAGCGTAGCGCCATCCAGCACCTCGGTCTCAGGTGCGCACTGTTGAAAAATGAACCCCGCGCAATCGATCAGCACATCAACTGCTTGCCGAACCCTGCCGGGCAAATGCACAGAAAACCCCATATTGGAGCCTTCGATGAGGAAATTTGCCTCACCCCTGAGACCACCGACCCGTGATGCATCCCGACCGCGAACCCGAGGCCGGACGCGGTCCGCTGCTTCCCTTGTAGCGACCGCCGTCCTAGCCGCTGTAGCGGCGATCGGCGCCCCGACCCCCCTGAATGCGGCGACAGCGCGGGCCTCAACCTCGGCTGTACCTCTGGCCACGACCGCAGCCTGCAATCCCCTGCCGATCAACCTGCCTGCCCCCGCGGACCGGCACACCTCGCCGAAGAAGGTCTGGGCCTACTACTTCCCGCCGTTCCCGCTCGCCGTGGACAGCCCGGACCCGAGCCGGGACGTCTACACGCGCTGGCTGAACACGCATAACTCCACGGGCGGCGCCTACGACCTGCGGGATCGGCCGCAGACCCCACAGCGAGCGGGCACCTCGGCGTGGCGGCAAGCCGACTTCGAACAGGAGGTCCGGCAGGCTGTCGGGGCGGGCCTGGACGGCTTCATCTGGGAGTACCACACCTCGAGCGACCAGCGCTGGAACCAGCTGCCGGCCATGCTGGCCGCCGCCAAGAAGGTGGACCCGGGCTTCAAGATCATGCTCAGCCCGGACTTCAACGCCGCGGCGGGCTCCACCTCGGACAGCGTCTACAACGACGTCATGAAGGT
>JAODMA010000435.1 GCA_025464545.1 Arthrobacter sp.
GGCCGGACCGCGGGATCGACGGCGGCGTAGACGGCGTCTGCCACGTCCGTTACCTCGGCACCCGCGCCGAGGGCCGCGAGGGCGGAGCGGATCTGGGCCAGCCGGTCCTGGCGGTGGTCCCGGTAAGCGCGGACGATCTTGTCCAGTGCGGGCAGCATCGGGCCGTGGGCCGGCAGGACGGTCGCCGGCCCCAGTTCCTCCAGCCGGTCCAGTGACGCCAGGTAGTCGCCCAGGGTGCCGTCCGGGTAGTCGAGGACCGTGGTGCCGAGGCCCAGGATCGTGTCGCCGGTGAGGACGGAGCCGTGGGCGCCGTCGCCGGGGAGGTGGAAGCAGACCGAGTCGGAGGTGTGGCCCGGGGTCGCGAGTACCCTGATTTCCGCGCCGCCGGCGTGGATCACTTCGCCGTCCTGCAGCGGGCTGCCGCCGTGGCAGTGCGCGGGATCGGCGGCGCGCACGGGTGCGCCGGTCAGTTCGGCAAAGCGCTCCGCGGCGGCAACGTGGTCGGCATGCCGGTGCGTGATGAGGATGAGTTCCACGCGGCCGGCCTCGGCCAGCTCCCGCAGGTGCTGGTCATCCGGCGGGCCGGGGTCGACCACGACCGTACGGGCAGACCCGGGCGCCGCGACGACATAGGAATTGGTGCCGTGCAGGCTCATCGGACCCGGATTCGGGGCAAGCCGGAAGCGTGTCAGCGACGTGCAGCGGACAACGTCGCAGGAGTCATCGGTGATCACAGTTCCATCTTCCCAGAGTGACGGCGGCCCTGCACCAATGGTGCGGGGCCGCCGTCGAACGCTGTTGGAACCGGCCGCTCAGGCGAGTCGGGTCAGCCAGCCGTGCGTGTCCTCGACGGCACCGGTCTGGATGCCCAAGAGCTTCCCGCGGATGGCCATGGTGGTCTCCCCCGCGGTCGCGTCCTCCGAGCCGATGAATTCGGTGTCGTCCTTGAGCACGCCGATGGGGGTGATGACGGCGGCGGTGCCGCAGGCGAAGACTTCGGTGATGTCGCCGGAGGCCACACCGTCACGCCATTCATCCAGGGTGATCTTGCGTTCGGTGACTTCACGGCCCATGTCCTTGGCCACCTCGATGACGGACATCCGGGTGACGCCCTCCAGGATGGTTCCGGTGAGCGCGGGGGTGACCAGCGAGCCGTCCTTCATCACGAAGAACACATTCATGCCGCCGAGTTCTTCAACAGCGTTGTCGTTGAACTGGTCCAGGAACAGGACCTGCTTGCAGCCGTGGGCTTCGGCCTCCTGCTGGGCAATGAGCGAGGCTGCGTAGTTGCCGCCACACTTGGCGGCGCCGGTTCCGCCGCGGCCGGCGCGGGCGTATTCGCGGGAGATCCAGATGGAAACGGGCTTGAGTTCACCGCCGAAGTAGTTGCCCGCCGGGGACGCGATCACACGGAAGGACACCTCGCGGGCGGCGCGGACCCCGAGGAACGCCTCAGTGGCGATCATGAAGGGGCGCAGGTAGAGCGCTTCGCCCTCGCCGGAGGGGACCCATTCCTTGTCCGCCGCGACGAGTTCGCGGATCGCTCCGAGGAAGAACTCCTCCGGCAGTTCGGGGAGGGCCAGGCGGCGGGCCGACTTGTTCAGGCGGGCGGCGTTGGCTTCGGGGCGGAAGGTCCAGATGGACCCGTCGGCGTGGCGGTACGCCTTGAGTCCTTCGAAGATTTCCTGGCCGTAGTGCAGCACTGCGGCCGAAGGGTCCAGCGAGATCGGTCCGTAGGCCTCGACCCGGGCATCATGCCAGCCGCCCTTGCCCTGGGCGTCGACGCTGTAATCCACGATCGCGGTGTGATCGGTGAAATAGTTGCCGAATCCCGGGTTCGCCAGGATGGCTGCACGCTCTTCAGCGGACTTCGGGGTTGCCGAAAGATGCTGGGTGAATTCGACGCCATGGGCAGTCTGGGTCATGGTTCCTCCACGGTCGGCTGCCTGGTGTGTGAACGTGGTTCAGCGTCGGACCACGGCAGCATGTTGGTGATTCGAAACTAGCTTACGCCCGATCCCGCGGGCTTCCCGCTGGCCAGCCGGGCCGTCCCTAAAGGGCGGCGGCGATGGCGTCGCCGACGGCGCTGGTGCTGCGGAATCCGCCGTTCCGGGCAGCGACGTCGGCAAACACGGCGGCCTCGATCTTGCGCGCCGCGGCGGCATGGCCGAGGTGGTCCAGCAGCAGCGCGGCGGAGAGGATGGCTGCGGTGGGATCGGCCTTCTGTTGCCCGGCGATGTCCGGCGCGGAGCCGTGCACGGGTTCGAACATGGACGGCGCTGTGCGTTCCATGTTGATGTTGCCGGAGGCGGCGAGGCCGATGCCTCCGGTCACGGCCGCGGCGAGGTCGGTGATGATGTCGCCGAAGAGGTTGTCCGTGACGATCACGTCGAAGCGGGCCGGGTCCGTCACCATGAAGATCGTGGCTGCGTCGACGTGCAGGTAGTCATGGCTGACCTCCGGGAATTCCTCGGCCACTGCCTCCACGGTGCGCTTCCAGAGGTGCCCGGCAAACACCAGCACGTTGTGATTGTGCACCTGTGTCAGCTTCTTCCGCGGCGTTTCGTGGGCTCTGCGGAAGGCATCCCGGAGCTCGCGCTCCACGCCGTGGGCGGTGTTCAGCGAGACCTCGGTGGCTACCTCGTGCGGAGTTCCGGCACGCAGCGTGCCGCCATTTCCCACGTAGGGCCCTTCGGTGCCTTCGCGGACCACGACGAAGTCGATGTCGCCGGGGTTGGCGAGCGGACTGGCGAC
>JAODMA010000209.1 GCA_025464545.1 Arthrobacter sp.
TTGTCAAGTCGGCAGAGAGACCGCAGAGAGTCCGCAAGAGGTCCGCAATGGGCCATTTTCGCGCCGTCACTGCCGACCCTGAAAAGGTCGGAATCTCGCGGTTGTCAGCATCAGTCAACATCATCCATCCTGTAGCGGGCAGTTCGTGAACTTCCGCAGCTAACGGAGCTCGCGCCCCGCCATCCGCTCCAGCCGGCCGATCCGCTCATTCATCGGCGGGTGCGTCGAGAACAGCTTCGCCATGCCGCCTCCGCGGAACGGGTTCGCGATCATCAGGTGCGAGGCATTGACCAGCCGCTGGTCCGGCGGCAGCGGCGCCAGCTGCACGCCCTGCTCGATCTTGCGCAGGGCAGAGGCGAGGGCCAGCGGATCCCCGGTCAACACGGCACCGTCCTCATCGGCGTCGAACTCCCGGGTGCGCGAAATGGCCATCTGGATCAGCGACGCGGCAAACGGGGCCAGCAGGGCCATCGCGAGTATGGCCAACGGGTTCGCGTTCCGCCGGTCCCCACCGCCGAAGAACAGCAGCATCTGCCCCACCGAGGTAATGACGCCGGCGACGGCGGCGGCCACTGAAGAGGTCAGGATGTCCCGGTTATAGACATGCATGAGTTCATGGCCCAGCACCGCCCGGAGCTCCCGGACATCGAGGAACCCGAGGATCCCCTCGGTGCAGCACACCGCCGCATTCTGCGGGTTCCGTTCGGTGGCAAAGGCGTTTGGTGACATCGTCGGCGAAACGTAGATCCTTGGCATCGGCTGCTGTGCCCGGGCGGAGAGCTCCCGGACGATCTGGTAAAGCTGAGGAGCCTCGGCCTCGGTCACCGGGTAGGCCTGCATCGCCCTGATGGCGATTTTGTCGCTGTTCCAGTACCCGTAAACCGTCGTACCGACGCCGACCAGCGCCATGATCCAGATCGGGGCTGAGCTGCGCGTGCCGGATCCGATCAGCGCGCCCAGTCCCAGCAACACCGCCCACAGCACTGCGAACAGGGCCGTGGTCTTCAGGCCATTGTGATGTCGATGCACTGCCCCTCCCCGGCCCGGCTCCCGGTAGTGGCGTTCCGGAAACCGCTTCTTCAGGAAAACGAACCGTTACGGGACGGGGTTCCGTGCGTCGTACTTCAGGAAGCCGGACTGCATGTGCGCCAGCACCCATGCCACCACGACGCACAATAAACCACCCAGCAACAGGACCCACCCCTCACTCCAAAGTTTAGTCCCGCCGCCTGCGAGCATGTCCCCGATCCGGGGGCCGCCGGCCACGACGACAATGAATACGCCCTGAAGCCGGCCGCGCAAGTGGTCCGGTGCGGAGGCCTGCAGAATGGTCGTCCGGAAGACCGCACTGATGGAGTCGGCAATGCCGGCGAGCGCGCAACACAGTGCCGCCGGCAACAGCCACAGCGTCACCCCGCCCTCGCCTGAGCGACCGGCCAGCACCACCACCAGGCCGAAGCCGGCAATCGAGGCTCCCCAGCCCATCACGGACCATACGACGGCGACCCCCTGCCGGCGAACAGCTCCCAATGGCCCGGAGAAAAGCCCGGCCAGGAAAGCACCGACGGCGGTCGACGCCAGCAGGATGCCCACGGTGGCCTCACCGCCGCCAATCATCAGCGCGCCAATCGCGGGCAGCAGTGCCCGGGGCTGGGCGAAAATCATGGCGACAAGGTCGATGATGAAGGTCATCCGCAGGTTGGGCCGCGTACCAAGGAACCGGAAGCCCTCGACGACGGACCGCAGCCCCGCGGGCCGGGCATGCTCCCCCGGCGGCATGGGCGGCAGCTTCAGGAGCGCCCAGAACGCGAAAGCAAAGCTGACGACGTCGATCGAATACGTCCAGGCGAAGCCGATCGACGCCACCAGTACCCCGGCCAGCAGGGGCCCGGCCGTCATGCTCAGGCCAAAGCTCATCATGCTCAGGGCGTTAGCGGCCGGAAGCAGTTCCTTACGGACCAGCACCGGGATAATGGCACTGCGCGCGGGCTGGTTGATGGCCTGGGCGCCGCTCTGCAAGGCAACGAGGACATACAGCAACCAGACGTTCCCCAGCTGCAGCCAGGCCTGGAGCGCCAGGCAGGCGGTGGTCAACCAGAGGACGGAAGAGGCCAGCAGTGCGACTTTGCGACGGTCGTGGGCGTCCGCGATTGAGCCACCGAGCAGGCCGCCGAACACGAGCGGGACCAGCGCGAAAATGCTGAGAAGGCCCACGTAGAGACTGTCCTGGGTAAGGCGGTAAACTTCCAGGCTGACCGCGACCAGGGTCAACTGGCTGCCCAGTGCGGAGACGGCTGAGCCCAGCCACAGACGGCGGAAGGCCGGACTTTCGCGCAACGGCGTGATGTCCGCCAGAAGTTTCCCCACCCGGTCACTTTAGTGGGAGGCGAGCGCTACGGTGGAACCGGGCTAACCCTGCCTTATTATGAATAAATCGTAATAAGTGCTTGAATAGGGTCATGACAGTTTCCGCGGGCGCGCACGATGAATGGGCTGCTGCCCTGCGTGCCCATGGCCGTCGGGTGACGAAACAGCGCCTCGCCGTGCTGGCCGCCGTCGAACATCATCCGCACTCTCCGGCCGAGAGCATTCTCGCCGCCGCCCGCCAGGAACTGCCCGAGCTCACGGCCCAGTCCGTCTATGTGGTCCTGGGTGACCTGACCGACCTGCAGATGCTGCGCCGCTTCGAGCCGCCACACTCCGCTGCCCTGTATGAGACGCGCGTGGGCGACAACCACCACCACGCTGTGTGCATTGGCTGCGGACGCGTCGAAGACGTCGAGTGCGCCGTGGGCCACGCCCCGTGCCTGACCCCGCACTGGGACGAGGGCAGCAAGCCGATGACCATCCAGATCGCCGACGTGATGTACCAGGGCATCTGCGAGGACTGCCAACGCAGCCAAAAACTTCCCTCGGAACGAAACTAAGCAAGAAACTAGAAATAGGAGAAAGATGACTCAGAACATCTCTGCGCCCGCAGTGTCGACGACCCAGTCAGGCGCCCCGGTCACGTCCGATGCCCATTCCCAGGCAACCGGCGCCGATGGCGCAATCATCCTGACCGATCACTACCTGATCGAGAAGCTGGC
>JAODMA010000486.1 GCA_025464545.1 Arthrobacter sp.
CGCGACGCAGCTTGCCTTCACCCGGCAGCGGATCCTCAGCGGCCGGGACGTCCCGGCCCACCAGATCGATGAGCAGCACTTGCTCTCCGACGTTGTGGGCCTGCGCGCCGCCGTCGTCCGCTAGCCCTCACGTCCCGCCCGGGGGCCGACCCGTCCAGGAGCGTCCAGGCGAGCCTGGCCATGTCGCGGATGGATGCGCGGATGCCGCCGGCGGGGGCCAGCGCTTCCCCGGCCCAGGGTTCCTTCGCCCGGCCGGAGCGGCTGCTGCCGGCCGGCGACGGCACGGTTGCCCAGCGGCAACAGCTCCCCCAGGTCGTGCCCGGACGAATTTCGGACCGTGTGCACGCGTCCACGGACAGCAGGCCGGTTATCCCTTTGGAGATGGAGCAGATTTCGAAGTCGGTAACGGGTGCAACGCAGGAGGTTGCGGACAAAAAGGAACCCCGTCCAGGGTGAGCTGAACGGGGTTCCTTTTTTTGCGGAGGGTCAGGCGAGCAGCGACGGTTTCAGCTGCTGCAGACGGCCGAGCAGGCCGTTGATGAACTGCGGTGACTCGTCGGTGGAGAGGGTCTTGGCCAGTGCCACGGCCTCGCTCACTGCAACGCCGTCGGGCACGTCGTCGTTGTAGAGCAGTTCCCACGTGCCGATCCGCAGGATGATGCGGTCCACCGAGGGCATCCGCTCCAGCGTCCAGCCCTGGGAATAGGTTTCCAGGAACTCGTCGATCGCCGGCTGGTGGGAGACGACGCCCTCGACGATTTCGAGGGTGTACGGATTGACGATCTGGTCCGTCTGTTCACGACGGGACTTCAGCACGTCGAATGCCGAGGCGGAGCGCTGCTCGGCCTCGAAGAGTACATCCAGGGCCCGGTTCCGGGCCTTACCTCGGGCGCTCACTAGTCGTTGACCCGGCCGAGGTAGCTGCCGTCGCGGGTGTCGACCTTGACCTTGGTGTTGTTCTCGACGAACAAGGGCACCTGGATTTCGTAGCCGGTCTCGAGCGTGGCGGGCTTGGTGCCGGCCGAGGAGCGGTCGCCCTGCAGGCCCGGCTCCGTGTAAGTGATCTCAAGCACGACGCTCGGGGGAAGTTCGATGTACAGCGGGTTGCCCTCGTGGATGGCGATGTTGACCATCTGGTTCTCGAGCATGAAGTTGGTGGCGTCGCCAACGGTGGCGCCGGGCACGGTGAGCTGGTCGAAGTCCGTGGTGTCCATGAACACGAAGTCGGCGCCGTCCTGGTACAGGTACTGGTAATCGCGGCGGTCAACCGTGGCGGTCTCGATCTTGAGTCCGGCGTTGAAAGTCTTGTCGACGACCTTGCCGGACATCACGTTGCGCATCTTGGTGCGCACGAACGCGCCGCCCTTGCCGGGCTTGACGTGCTGGAACTCGATGATGTTCCAGAGCTGGCCCTCAAGCTTAAGGACGGTGCCGTTCTTGATGTCGTTAGTGGTTGCCACTGTATCCTCTGGTTTCTTTTCGAACTGGTTCTTGCTGCCAGCTGCTTATGTCGGGCGGGCATGCCATGCGGCCCGCCAGCGCGTAGTTATCAAAAATCCAAGAACCATTCTACCGGTTCCCGCGGGCCGCCCTGGGACGGGGGCGTCTGGCGGCTGCCGGCACAGTGCCTCAGGAGGCGAGATCCAGCACGTCCCGGGCCCGTTGCAGGGCCACCGTGGAGGCGTAGATCAACGCCGCGTCGGCCGAACTGGCCACGCGGAGGTCCAGCGCTCTCGCAAAGGACTCCACTGCGGCGGCAAAATTGCCCCCGGCGAAGTAGGAGCGGCCGAGCTGCTGGCGGATGACGGCTTCGTCCGGGGTACCCCGGGTTTCCGCCAGCAGCTGCCGGAAGAGGTCGACGGCACGGTCAAAACGGTTCGAGACCCGCAGCACGTCGGCCTCGAAGATGCGCAACCGGAGCGAATCCGGGTCCCTGTACCGGGCCTCGGCCAGCAGCTCCGCCGCTTCACCGGCGTGTCCCTCGACGAGCCGCACGAAAATCAGGTCCGCGGGATCCGCGGAGGCCGAGAGCGCCACGGCGCACGCTTCCTCGTTGACGATCTCCGGCAGCAGGCTGACCGGGTTGATCCGGATTCCGGGGAACCCGCCGTCAGGCCATTCGCTGGTGCCGGCCCTGAGGCCGTTCATCAAGAAGCGATCTCCTGGTAGGCGGCGAACAGCAGCGAGGTGTCCGGAACGTCGAGGATACCTGGACGCGCGACGCCGTCGAGGACGACGAAACGCAGCAGGTCGCCGCGGGACTTCTTGTCCCGCCGCATGCCGTCCAGCAGCGCCTGCCAGCGGTCCCGGCGGTAGGTGATGGGAAGCCCGAGGCTCTCCAGGATGCTCCGGTGCCGGTCGGCGTCGCCGTCGCTGAGCCGGCCGACGCTGCGGGCGAGCTCTGCGGCGAACATCATGCCGACGGAAACGGCAGCGCCATGGCGCCAGGAGTAACGCTCGACGAGTTCGATCGCGTGGCCCAGGGTGTGGCCATAGTTGAGGATTTCACGCTCGCCGGCTTCCTTGAGGTCCGCCGACACGACCTTGGCCTTGACCGTGATGGCACGTTCAATCAGTTCGCGTACAGCGTCCGAGCGGGGATCGGAGACGGCCGCAGGGTCCCGTTCGATCAACTCGAGGATGGCGGGGTCGGCAATGAAGCCGCATTTGATGACCTCCGCCATGCCCGAGATCATCTCGTTCTTCGGCAGCGTGTCGAGCGTGTCGAGGTCCGCGAGGACCCCTGCAGGCGGGTGGAAGGCACCGACGAGGTTCTTTCCCTCGGCCGTGTTGATCCCGGTCTTCCCGCCCACCGCCGCGTCGACCATGGCCAGCAGGCTGGTGGGCATGTGGATGACCTTGACGCCGCGGAGCCAGGTGGCGGCCACGAAACCGGCCAGGTCGGTGACTGCTCCGCCGCCGACGGCGACGACGGCGTCAGAGCGGGTGAAATCGTTTTGTCCCAGCACCTGCCAGCAGAAGGACGCCACCTCGATGTGCTTGCCTTCTTCGGCGTCCGGGATTTCGGCCGTCAGCGCGGTGAAGCCGGCGGAGGCAAGCTCCTCACGGACGGTGTCTCCAGTGAGCCGCAGGGCGCGGGGGTGGATGACGAGGACCCGCTTGACGCGCTCCCCCAGCAGGGCCGGAAGCCCGGCGAGCAGGCCGCGGCCCACCACGACGTCGTAGTTTTCGCCGGGCGTCTGGCCGGTGACCTTGATGACGGTTGATTCGGTTATCACTTTTCAACTTCCTTTGTCGCCGCCGGCGTGGACCCTGCCGCGGTTTCCGCGGCTACGGACCCATCCAGCGCATCTTGCAACCGGTGGGCGAGGTCCGGAACGGAGCCGCTCCGGACGTCGAATACTAAATCGGCCAGCCGCTCGTAAACGGGCTGGCGGGTGGCGAACAGCGCTTTCCATCGTTCCATGGCGTCTCCCGCCAGCAGTGGCCGGCCGGAGTTCCTCGCGATGCGTTCCGCTACCGTGTCGGCGTCGCATTCGAGGTACACCACGGTGCACAGCTCCAGCAGCTGCTGGGTTCCGGAGTCCAGCACCGCGCCGCCGCCCAGGGAGATCACCGTGCTGGTGAGCTGGGCGTCCTCCACGGCCTTCGCCACGGCGCGGGCTTCCAGTTCGCGGAAGGCGCGCTCGCCCCGGCCCGCGAAAATCTCGGCGATGGTCCCGTGGTTCGCGACAATCGCGACGTCGGTGTCCACGAACGCCGCCCCCAGCTGCTGGGCGAGCTGCCTGCCGATGGCCGACTTGCCCACGGCCATCGGACCGATCAACGCGATGGGGCGGAAGGCTGCATTTTTCTCAGCCGACACTACTGGCCGATCGAGTCCAGGGACGCCGGAATGCTGTCCAGATAACCCTTGATGTTGCGGGCGGTTTCCTCCACAGAGTCGCCCCCGAACTTTTCCGTGACGGCCTCGGCGAGGACGAGGGCCACCATGGCTTCCGCGACGACGCCGGCGGCGGGGACGGCACACACGTCGGAACGCTGGTGGTGCGCCTTGGCGGCCTCCCCCGTGCTGACGTCCACGGTCCGGAGGGCACGCGGCACGGTGGCAATCGGCTTCATCGCGGCACGGACGCGCAGCACATCGCCGATGCTCATGCCGCCTTCGATGCCGCCGGCCCGGTTGGACGTGCGGATGATCCTGCCGTCCGCGTCCTTGACGATCTCGTCATGGGCAGCCGAGCCGCGGCGGGAGGCGGTGCGGAAACCGTCGCCGACTTCGACGCCTTTGATCGCCTGGATGCCCATCAGGGCACCGGCGAGGCGGGAATCGAGGCGGCGGTCCCAGTGGACGTAGCTGCCGAGTCCCGGCGGAAGCCCATAGGCGAGCACCTCGACCACGCCGCCGAGGGTTTCGCCTTCCTTGTGCGCGGCATCGACCTCGGCCACCATGGCGTCGGAGGTTTCGCGGTCAAAGCAACGCAGGGGGTCGGCGTCGAGGGCCAGCACGTTGCCAGGGACCGGCAGCGGACGGCCTTCGGGGACGGCGACGCTGGCGATCGAAACGGTGTGGGAAATCAGCTCGATGCCGAGTTGCTTGAGGAAGGCCGAGGCCACGGCGCCGAGGGCCACCCGGGTGGCGG
>JAODMA010000214.1 GCA_025464545.1 Arthrobacter sp.
ATGATCAGGCCGTAGGGCGCTCAGCCTTCGGCGGAGCCCCGCTCGAGCAGCGGCTGGATCCGGAACGGAATCAGCTCACCCATGGCCAGGGCCGTATCCGTCCGGTCCACGCCGTCGCAAGCAAGGATCTTGCCGTTGATCCGGAACAGATCCTCGGCGTCCAGGGCCACGACGCGGAGAAGCAGATCAGCAGAGCCGGTGAGGCCATAGCCTTCCAGGATCTCCGGGATGTCCGCGAGCTCCACCGCCAGGGTGGCCAGTTTCTGCTGCTGGACGTGCACCGAAATGAAGGCCATCAGGGGGTAGCCCAGCGAGGCCGGATTAATCCGCCGTTCGAAAGAGAGGAAGACATGCTTCTTCTCCAGCTGGGCCATCCGGGCCTGCACGGTGTTGCGGGACAGTCCAAGCTTCTGGGCCAAGGCAACCACGGTGCGCCGCGGATCATGGGCCATGGCCGAAAGCAGCCGGGTGTCGGTGCCATCCAAGGTTTGCATAATGCGCAAGATTAGCACGGTCATGGGCCTCCGGGCAGGGCATAATGCTCAACTTTTCTGAAGGTGGTTGTACCCCCTGTGCATTGTGAGTAGGGTCACAATTATCCGGGGCAACGGCGCCCGGGCGGCCGGTGTGCACGGGGATCACGAGTCCTCCGGAGCACTGGTCAGACGACGTCAGAAGGTTGCGGACAACATGTTTACCGACGACGCGGGCAAGGGCGGCATCGCCGCCGGCGGCCCCGGGAACAGCGCAGAATCAAACAGGCGGACCGGCGGGGACCTCGTCCAGCTGATCACCCCCGGGGGTGAAAGAGTCAGCCATCCCGAGTTCGACTCCTG
The DNA here is from genome assembly GCA_025464545.1 of Arthrobacter sp. GTDB lineage: Bacteria > Actinomycetota > Actinomycetes > Actinomycetales > Micrococcaceae > Arthrobacter. The sequence continues at coordinate 837 of JAODMA010000214.1, forward strand.
GGTCCAGGATGTCAGCGACGAGCAGTTGGGCGCACTCTACGAGGACATGGTGGTGATCCGCCGGATCGACGCCGAGGCGACCGCCCTCCAGCGCCAGGGCCAACTGGCGCTCTGGCCCCCGCTGCTTGGCCAGGAAGCATCCCAGATCGGCTCGGCCCGCGCACTCCGGGACGACGACTTCGTCTTCCCCAGTTACCGCGACAACGGCGTTGCCTACTGCCGCGGGGTGAACGTGGAGGACATTGTCCGGGCCTGGCGGGGCAACGCCCTTTCCGGCTGGGATCCGTACACCGTGAACGTGGCGACGCAGCAGATCATCATCGGCGCCCAGACGCTGCACGCCACGGGCTATGCCATGGGCATCCAGAACGACGGCGCCGATTCGGTGGCCGTGGCCTACTTCGGCGACGGCGCCACGAGTGAGGGCGACGTCAACGAAGCCATGGTCTTCGAGGCGAGTTTCCAGGCGCCCGTGTTGTTCTTCTGCCAGAACAAACACTGGTCCATCTCCGATACCGTCCAGGTGCAGTCGCACATCCAGATCGCGGACCGTGCCGCCGGCTTCGGCATCCCCAGCATGCGCGTTGACGGCAACGATGTCCTGGCCGTCATGGCCGCGATGCGCATCGCTCTCGACCGGGCCCGCCGCGGGGGAGGCCCCACCTTCATCGAGGCAGTCACCTACCGGATGGGTCCGCACACGACGGCGGATGATCCCACCCGCTACCGGGACGCCAACGAGCTCGAAGACTGGGCTGCCAAGGATCCGATTGCCCGGGTGAAGTCCCTGCTGGAACGCAAGGGCCTGCTCACCGCGGAACTCGAAGCCGCCGTCGCCGCGAAGGCGGACGCCGTGGCCAAGGCACTGCGGGCCGGCACCATCAACATGCCCGAGCCGCAGCCACTGGATATCTTCCAGCACGTTTACAGCACGCCGAATTCCTGGCTCGACCGCCAGCAGGACCACTATTCCCGCTACCTGGCTTCCTTCGGCGATCCCGCAGAAGCCGCTTCTGAAGAAGGTGCACGCTGATGTCGCAGATGACCTTTGCCCGAGCCATCAATTCGGGCCTGCGCAAGTCCCTGGAAAACGATCCCAAGGTGATCCTGATGGGGGAGGACATCGGCGCGCTCGGTGGCGTCTTCCGGGTCACCGACGGCCTGCAGAAAGACTTCGGCAAGCACCGCGTCGTCGACACCCCGCTCGCCGAGTCCGGCATCATGGGCACCGCCGTAGGCCTGGCTTACCGCGGGTACCGCCCGGTGGTCGAGATCCAGTTCGACGGCTTCATCTACCCGGCGTTCGACCAGATCGTCAGCCAGGTCGCCAAGATGCACTACCGCACCCGGGGTGCGGTCAAGATGCCGATCACCATCCGCGTTCCGTTCGGCGGCGGCATCGGCTCGCCCGAACACCACTCCGAATCCCCGGAGGCATACTTCACGCACACCTCGGGCCTTCGTGTGGTCAGCGTGTCCAACCCGCAGGATGCCCACACGATGATCCAGCAGGCCATTGCCTGCGACGATCCGGTGCTCTACTTCGAACCGAAGCGCCGGTACCACGACAAGGGCGAGGTGGATGAGTCCCTGGATCTCAGCGCCGCACTGTCCATGGAGAAGGCCCGCGTGGTGACCGAGGGCACGGATGTGACCCTCGTGGCGTACGGTCCCCTCGTCAAGACCGCCAAGGATGCCGCCCTCGCCGCTGCCGATGAAGGGGTCTCCGTCGAGGTCATCGACCTGCGCTCGCTGGCGCCGCTGGACTTCGTCACGCTGGAAGCCTCGGTCCGCAAAACCGGCCGGCTCGTCATCACGCACGAGGCGGGCCAGTCCGGCGGGCTCGGCGCCGAAGTGGCTGCCAGCATCACCGAACGCTGCTTCTACCACCTCGAAGCGGCCCCCGTCCGGGTGACCGGCTTCGATGTCCCGTACCCGTACTCGAAGCTTGAAATGCACCATCTGCCGGGCCTGGACAGGATCCTGGACGGCGTCGACCGTGCCCTTGGCCGCCCCAACTCCCTCAGCGGGCTGGAAGGATGACCGCCACCATGATCAAGGAATTCAGGCTGCCGGACCTCGGCGAAGGTCTCACCGAATCGGAAATCGTTGCCTGGAAGGTCGGGGTGGGGGACACTGTCTCGCTCAACCAGATCATTGCCGAGGTGGAGACGGCCAAGGCGGTTGTCGAGTTGCCCTCCCCGTTCGCCGGCGTGATTACTGCCCTGCACGAGCAGCCGGGCACCGTGGTCGAAGTGGGGAAGCCGATCGTGTCCTTCGAAGTCGAGGGCGACGACGGCGCCGCCCCAGCTGACCCGGCCGGCGGTCAGGCGGCCAAGCGCGAGCCGAACCTCGTCGGGTACGGCGCCGTCCTCGAAGCCTCCGGCCGGCCCGCCCGCCGCGTCCGCAACTTCGCGTCCCCGGCCCTTGCGTCCCCGGCGGCGGCCGGGTCCGCGCGGGTAGCTGCGCCTGCCGTGGTGACCG
>JAODMA010000004.1 GCA_025464545.1 Arthrobacter sp.
GGTTTCGTTGAGCCGGGGGAGTCCCTGGAGCAGGCGGTGGTCCGGGAGATCGGCGAGGAGGTCGGCGTCCGCGTCACGGCCTGCCAGTACCTCGGGTCCCAGGCCTGGCCGTTCCCGGCCTCGCTGATGCTCGGGTTCACCGCGACGACCCAGGACACCACAGCCACGCCCGACGGCGTCGAGGTCACCAGGGCGCGCTGGTTCAGCCGGAGCGAACTGCAGGACGCCGTGCTCAGCGGTGAAATCGTCATTTCCAGCCGGCTCTCCGTTGCCCGGGCCCTCATCGAGCACTGGTACGGCGGCGTCATCCAGGACCGCCCGGACCTGCAATGAGGCCTGGATGAACACCCTCAGCAGTCGCGTGGCCCTGTGGTGCCACCGCCTACCGGAAACCCTCGAGCGACTAAGCAGCATGAAGTGACGACAGAGAACGTGAACACCAGCACTCTTCCCGGCCTCCTGCCCGAAGGCGAAACCGGGCGGCGCGACGCCCCCGCCCAGTCATTCCAGGAGCCGGACAACCGTTCCCTGGAGGAGCGCATCCTCGGCGGCCTCGACGCCGAACAGCGCGAAGTCGCCAGCACCCTGAAGGGACCGATGTGTGTGCTGGCGGGTGCAGGTACCGGCAAGACCCGGGCCATCACCCACCGGATTGCCTACGGCGTTCATTCCGGCGTCTACAGCCCGCAGCGGCTCCTGGCCGTCACGTTCACCTCACGGGCCGCGGCCGAAATGCGCAGCAGGCTCCGGGACCTGGGCGTCGGGAACGTGCAGGCCCGCACCTTTCACGCCGCTGCACTGCGCCAGCTGCAGTTCTTCTGGCCCCAGGCGGTCGGCGGCGCTCTGCCGAACCTGCTCGACCACAAGGCGCAGATGATCGCCGAGGCCGCACGTCGGCTCCGCCTCAGTACCGACCGCGCCTCCATCCGGGACCTCGCCTCCGAAATCGAGTGGGCCAAGGTGTCCATGCTGACACCGGCCAACTACCTCGAAAATGCGCAGACGCGCGGGAACCCCGGCGGGTTCGACCTGACCGCCGTTGCCCGGGTCTTCCAGTCCTATGAGGACGTCAAGACCGACCGCAACGTGATTGACTTCGAAGATGTGCTGCTGATTACGGTAGGCATCCTGCAGGAGGACCCCAAGGTCGCCGCCACGGTCCGGGAGCAGTACCGGCACTTCGTAGTGGACGAGTACCAGGACGTCTCGCCGCTGCAGCAGCGGCTGCTGGAACTATGGCTCGGCGGACGCGATGAGCTGTGTGTCGTGGGCGACGCCAGCCAGACCATTTACTCATTCACCGGTGCCTCCCCCAAGCACCTGCTCGGCTTCAAGGCGATGTACCCGGAAGCCAACGTGGTCAAGCTGATCCGCGACTACCGTTCCACGCCGCAGGTGGTGAAGCTGGCCAATGAGCTGCTGGCGGGCCGCCGCAGCGGCGGTCCGGTGGCGGACGCAGCATGGGCCACACCCTTGCAGCTTGTGGCGCAGCGCCCGGCCGGGCCGGTGCCGCAATTCACCGAATGCTCCGACGACGAGGCGGAGGCCGCCACGGTGGCGGTCAAGGTCCAAGGGCTGCTCGACGCCGGCACCCCCGCAAGCCAGATCGCGGTGCTGTTCCGCACCAACGGACAGTCCGAAGCGTATGAACAGGCGCTGGCCTCGGCCGGAATCGGCTACCAGCTGCGCGGCGGCGAGCGGTTCTTTGCCCGCAAGGAAGTCCGCGACGCCATTCTCCAGCTCCGGGCCGCCACCCGCGCGGTGGCAGAGACTTCCGCACCCGAACCGCTCGGCCAGCTGGTCCGTGACATCGTTGCCTCCCTGGGTTACACGGACGCCGCCCCGCACAGCGGCGGCGCTGTCCGGGAACGCTGGGAATCGCTCGCGGCCCTCGTGGCCCTGGCCGACGAGCTCGTGCTCAGCCGCGGCGAACAGTTCACCCTCTCCGACTTTGTCAACGAACTCCAGGAACGCTCCCTCGCCCAGCATGCCCCAACCGTCCAGGGTGTGACCCTGGCCTCGCTGCACTCCGCCAAGGGCCTCGAATGGGATGCCGTCTTCCTCGTGGGACTCAGCGAAGGGCTGATGCCGATCTCGTTCGCGGACACGCCCGAAGCCGTGGACGAGGAACGGCGCCTGCTGTACGTCGGGATCACCCGCGCCCGGGAGCACCTGTTCCTGTCCTGGTCCACCGCGCGGACTCCCGGCGGCCGCGCCAACCGCAAGCCATCCCGCTTCCTGGACGGCCTGCGCCCTGATTCCGTTGCCGGCTCCTCCGTCCGCGGCCATGGTGCGGCGCCGCGCCGGAAGGCCGCCGTTCCGGCGTCGTGCCGGGTCTGCGGAACCATGCTCTCCTCCGGTGCCGAGCGCAAAGTGGGACGCTGCGGCCAGTGCCCGCCCAGCTATGAGGAGCAGACCTTCGACGCGCTCCGGCAATGGCGCAAGGACGTGGCCCTGGCGGCGGATGTCCCGGCCTTCGTGGTCTTCACCGACGCGACCCTGACCGCCATCGCCGAGGCCCGCCCCAAATCGCTGGAAGAACTGGCCAAGCTTGCCGGCGTGGGCCCGTCGAAGCTGGAGAAGTATGGTGAAGCGGTGCTGGCTGTACTCGTCGAAAGCACCAGCCTCTGATGGCCGGTTCCGCCGGCCGCGCGGACGGTAACCGGACCCCAAACCACGCAGCCCCGGCGGTTGTCCCGCTGACCACGCCCGAGGGCGCCCCGGTGGAGGTGCGGCGCTCGGCCCGCCGTCGCCGGACAGTTGCCGCCTTCTGGGAAAACGGCACCGCCGTGGTCGCCATTCCCGCGTCCTTCACCCGCACCCAGGAGCGAGAGTGGGTGCACCGGATGCTGGAGAAGCTCCGGCTTCAGGGCGAGCGGGGAGCCCCGGGCGCCGGAAAGCGCCGGCCGCGCAGCGATGCCGCGCTGGCCGGCCACGCCACGGTGCTGTCGGCGAAGTACCTCGGCGGCCGCGCCGTCCCGTCGTCGGTCCGCTGGGTCAGCAACCAGAACTCGCGGTGGGGATCGGCGACCCCCTCAGACGGAAGCATCCGGCTCTCCGACAAGCTCCGGCCGATGCCCCAGTGGGTCATTGACTATGTGCTGCTCCACGAACTGGCGCACCTCCTTGTGGCCGGCCACAACGCCGCGTTCTGGCGGCTGCTGGAGGCTTACCCGGAGACCGGGCGCGCCAAGGCCTTCCTCGAAGGCGTTTCCTTCGCGACGTCGCGGGGCCTCACGCCGGGCGGCGACCCCGGTGACGGCGGCTGGAATGACACGGACGGCATCGATGGCGCCGCCGGGACCGACTGACTCAGGGAACGTCGGCGTTGACGCCTTCGGCGGGCGCTGACAAGCCCCGGCGGAAACCGATGTTCCCACCGGGGCTTTGGCGGCCCCTCCGCCTGATGATGCCAGGCCGCAGGCTGCTAGGACTTGGGGGTTTCGCCGTCTCCGGGAGCCTCGTCCGGGCCCCGTTCCGAGGACCGGGGTTCCCCCGACCCACCCTCGGAAGGCGAACCGCCGCCGGGTTCGTCGAAGCCGCCGCTGAGCAGTTTCTGCAGCGCGTCGTCCACCTCGGTGTCGGACGCTTCGGCAAGCTTGCGGCGGCCGCTGAAACCCTGCGGATCGTCCAGGTCTTCCGCGGTGGGAAGCAGGTCGGGGTGCTGCCAAATTGCGTCACGGCCCTCGGCGCCGCGTTCCTCCTTCAGGAAGGCCCACAGGGTGGCGGCTTCCCGCAGCCGGCGCGGACGAAGTTCCAGGCCGACGAGGGAGGAGAAGGCATGTTCGGCCGGGCCTCCGGTGGCACGGCGCCGCCGGACGGTCTCGCGAAGGGCCCCCGCCGAGGGCAGCAGCTTTGCGGTGGCCGCCCAGGTCAGTTCGTCGACCCAGCCCTCCACCAGGGCGAGAGCCGTCTCCAGCTTCTCCAGCGCCTGTTCCTGCGCCGGCGTGCGCTGCGGCATGAAAACGCCCTGCTGCAGCGCCTCCTGGATGCCCTCGGGATTGCTCGGGTCCAGCTCCCGGGCGAGTTCCTCGATCCGTGATGTGTCGATGTGGATGCCGCGCGCGTAGGCCTCGATCGCGCCGAGCAGGTGGCCGCGGAGCCAGGGCACCTGCACGAACAGCCGCGCGTGAGCGGCCTCGCGGACGGCCAGGAACAGCCGGATGTCGTTCTCGGGCAGGCTGAGTCCTTCCCCGAATTTCGCAACATTCGAGGGCAGCAGCGCCATTTCGAGGTCAGCCAGGGGAACGCCGATGTCCGTGGAGCTGACGACTTCGGCGGACAGGGCGCCGATAGCCTGGCCCAGCTGCATGCCGAAAATCGCACCGCCCATGTTCTGCAGCATCGAGGAGGCGCCGCCCATCATGGACTTCATTTCCTCCGGCATCTGTTCGGTCATTGCGGAGGAAAGCGCGTTGGCGATGCTGTTGGCGACCGGCTCGGTCAGCCGCTTCCACGTCCCCAGGGTCTCCTCGACCCATTCGGCCCGGGACCAGGCCCGGCCGATCAGCCCCGTGGCGGGCAACCCCGTGACCTGGTCGAGCCAGAGCTCGGCCAGGCGCAGGGCCTCGTCGACCTCACGCTTCTGCTGGGCCGTGACGGAGGGGTCAGAGCCGCTCGCGGCTACCCGCCGGGCGTTCTCATGCGCGAGCTGCCAGTTGACGGGCCCTTCGGAGGTGGCGCTCATCATCGCCTGGACCTGCGAGAACATCTGGGCGAGGAGGTTCGGGTCATCGGGGAGCCCGGCCGCCTTGGCGAGTTCGGCGGGGTCGATATTTCCCATGCCCTGGCCCCCCATCAGGTTCTTCAGCATCTCTGCCAGCGGATCCTTGGGTTCCTCGTCACCATTGGACGGATTGAGTGGGTTGGAGGTCATGATCCCGCCGATCGTCGGTGTGGCTTCTTCTCAACTTCACGGTACCC
>JAODMA010000020.1 GCA_025464545.1 Arthrobacter sp.
CGCTCGGGTGGCCTTGCCGAGCCGGGTCTTCAGCAGGACGACACCGAGGATGGCGATGCCCACCGCGCTGATGATGAGGGACCAGAGATTTTTGGGGGAGATGGAGACGGGCCCGATCTGGATATCCGAGCTCTACGCGAACGGCAGCTGCTGAGTGGCGCCGCCGAAGTAGAACTGGATCACGTAGCGGACGGCCATCGCGAGGCAGATGCTCACGATCATCATCGGAACCAGGCCGGTACCGCGGCGCCGCAGCGGCTTCCAAAGACCTGCGTCCTGGGCGTAGCCAAACAATCCGCCGCCAAGCAGGGACAGGATGAGCGCGAGCCAGAACGGCAGCCCGATGGCGTTGAAGGCAAAGACCAGGACGGCGCCGAGGGTCACCATTTCGCCGTGCGCAAAGTTGGTCAGGCCCGTGGTGCCGAAGATCAACGACAGGCCAACGGACGCAAGGGCGAGCAGGAGCCCGAAGCTGAGGCCTGCTACCAGGCGGTTAAGCAGGTTCTGGCCGAAGTCCTGCTGCTGGATCACGATGCCCTCACCGAAGGTGAAAATCACCGAGAGGTTTGAGGTCTGGCTGAAGGTGACCTTGCGGGGGTTTTCCTGTCCCTCGGCGAGCTTGATGCCCTCCGGAAGAGTGGATTCATCCAGCTCAACTTCGTATGTCCCCTGTGTGGGGACACCGATGGTCCATGAACCGTTGGGTCCGGACTTCGTGGTTCCGGTGAAGTCACCGCTCTTGGCGGTGATGCTCACGTCGGCTATCGGGGCGCGGTCGTCGCCGCGGAGGAAGCCGCTGATGCTGTTTTGGAACGTGGTTGCCGACGGGGATGGTGCCGGCGAGGGGCTCGTGGCCTGCGATGCCGGTGCGACGATGAGCAGTAGCGCGGCCACGGCGGCGAACACGGCCCCCACAGCTTTCAGCAGTCTGCCGCGTCGTCTTTGCGACAGGCCTCTCGGTGTGCTTCTCAAATTGAAAACCTCCACATGGGGGTGGTCTGGGTTGCGCCTTTGCAACCGCTGCGAACGTTCAGGTGACGGGGTGGTGCAGTGGTGCGATGCAAGACGGAATTAGCTGTGATGTCCGTCACCTGCTTGGGCCCATGCTACAGCCCACTCCGGGCAAAAAATGCCGCCTCGAGCCGGGGGAATGTCGCGATCGGGTAACAACCGTGAAGCAGGACCCTTGCGGTAATTCACCTGAGCTAAAGAAACTTTTGTTGATTCCGAGTATTCCTAAACATTCGAGAACCGCCGCTCCCGTCCCCACGGGAATAGTGCCGCGCAGGTCACGGTTAGGTTGCGGCGGGAGCCCCCGGGAACTATCCCTCCCGGTCAGCCGTGGAAATTGGTAGCGTGGTTGTAGGTAAGCATCAACAGCTCCGCATGGTTCATCACTCACCCCCTTTATTTGGAGGACACCCGCAATGGCATTTGGCGGAAACCCGATCTTCAACGGAAAGAACTTCCGTGGAGCCACCCAGGCACCGCCTGCCCCGCAGGCTTACGGCCAGGGCAACTACGGCCAGAACCCCTATGGCCAGGGCCAGTATGCGCAGGGCGGCTGGAATGCAGCCCAGCAGGGCATGACCCAGGACCAGCTCCAGGACATGTATAACCGGCCCGCCGCCGGCCCCGCCGACACGGGACGCATGACCTTCGACGACGTCATCATGAAGACGGCGGCCTGCCTCGGCATGGTGGTCGCCGGGGCGGCCGTGACCCTTGTCGTCGCTCAGGGCCTGGCGTCCATGCTGATGATTGTCGGCGCGCTGGGCGGGTTCGTCCTGGCGCTCGTCAACACGTTCAAGAAGCAGCCCTCACCGGCGCTGATCCTGGCCTACGCGGGCCTGGAAGGACTCTTCCTCGGCGGTCTGACGCGGATCCTCGACGGGCTGTACCCCGGCGTGGGCCTGCAGGCCGTCATCGGCACACTCTCCGTCTTCGCCGTCACGCTTGTGCTCTTCAAGAGCGGCAAGGTCCGGGCCACCCCGAAGGCCATGCGCTTCTTCATGATCGCCATCATCGGCTACGCCGTTTTCTCGCTGATCAACATGGTGATGATGTGGACCGGCGCGGTGGACTCACCGTTCGGCCTGCGCACGAGCATGGAGATCTTCGGCATCCCGCTCGGCGTCTTCATCGGTCTGCTGGCGATCGGCCTGGCCGCGTTCTCCCTGATCATGGACTTCACCAGCATCGAAGCCGGTGTTCGCAGCGGTGCCCCGCAGCGCTTCTCCTGGACCGCCGCCTTCGGCCTCACCGTGACCCTCGTGTGGCTGTACGTGGAGATTATCCGCCTGCTGGCGATCCTCCGCGGCGACGAGTAGCATCCCGACCGGATAAGCACGTAGCAAAGGGAGTCCCGCTGGAACGCGGGGCTCCCTTTTGCGTACCGCGCGGCTCAGCCCAGCCGTTCCAGGATCACGGCCATGCCCTGCCCGCCGCCGACGCAAAGGGTGGCCAGCCCGAGCTGCCCGTCCCGTTCCCGGAGCCCGTTCAGCAGGGTGGTGATCATCCGGGCGCCGGTCATTCCGAACGGGTGCCCCAGCGCGATGGCCCCGCCGTTGACGTTGAGCTTGTCGGAGTCAATCCCGAGCTCCCTGGCGCTGGCCACGACCTGGACCGCGAACGCCTCGTTGAGTTCCACGAGGTCGATGTCCCCGATGCCCAGCCCGGCGAGCGCCAGCGCCCGGCGGCTGGCTTCCACCGGGCCCATACCCATCAGTTCGGGGGACAGCGCGCTGACACCGGTGGACACGATCCGAGCGAGGGGCTGCAGCCCGAGTTCGCGGGCCCTCGCATCGCTCAGAACCACGACGGCGGCGGCGCCGTCGTTCAGCGGGCAGGCGTTGCCGGCGGTCACGGTACCGTCGCTGCGGAAGACAGGCTGCAGGGCACTGACGGCTTCCAAGGTGACGCCGGCCCGCGGTGAGTCGTCCCGTTCCACGACCGTTCCGTCCTTCCGGACATACGGTGTGATTTCCCGGGCGTAGAAGCCGGCCGCGCTGGCGGCTTCGGCGCGGTTCTGGCTGAGCACCGCCCAAGCGTCCTGGTCCGCCCGGCTGATGCCGTAGCTGGTGGCGACGTTCTCGGCGGTCTGGCCCATGGAAATGTAAATGTCCGGCATCCGGCCGCCCAACCGGGGGTCCGTCCACGGGGTGTTGGAGGCCGCGCGCGCCGCCGTGCGCTGCCGGGCAGTGTCGAAGAGCGGGTTGTGGGTGCTGGCGTCCGTTTCGCCGGCCCCGGCCCAATCCCGGTACCGGGACACGGCCTCCACCCCGGCAGAAATAAACGCCTGCCCCTCGCCGGCCTTGATGGCATGGAACGCCATCCGAAGGGTCTGCAGGCTGGAGGCGCAGAAGCGGTTGACGGTGACGGCGGGGACGTTGTCCAAGCCGGCCAGGATGGAAACCACCCGAGCCATGTTGGAGCCCGCCTCGCCGCTCGGTTCGGCGCAGCCCAGATACAGGTCGTCCAGACCCCGGTCCGGGTCCGCGGCATCGAAACCGGGTATGGCGGCCAGTGCGGCCGTCACCATGGCGGCGGCAAGGTCGTCAGGCCGCTCGTCTTTCAGGGAGCCTTTGAAGGCGCGTCCGATGGGGCTTCTGGCAGTGGAAACAATGACTGCTTCTGACATGCGCCCAGC
>JAODMA010000051.1 GCA_025464545.1 Arthrobacter sp.
AGAACAGTGACCTCGGCGCCCATGGCGTGGGCAAGCTTGACGGCCATGTGCCCGAGTCCGCCGAGGCCGACGACGGCGACCTTCTTGCCGGGGCCCGCGCCCCAGTGCCGCAGCGGTGAGTAGGTGGTGATTCCGGCGCACAGCAGGGGTGCGGCGACGTCGAGCCCGAGGCCCTCGGGGATGCTGACCACGAAGTCTTCGGTCACGACGGCGTGGGTGGAGTAGCCGCCCTGGGTGATGGTGCCGTCCCGGTCGACGGCCCCGTAAGTGCCGGTGTTCCCGGCCAGGCAGTACTGCTCTTCGCCCTTCAGGCAGTTGACGCACTCCCGGCAGGAGTTGACCATGCAGCCGACCCCGACGCGGTCACCGACCTGGTGCTTGGTTACGGCGGAGCCCGTTTCGGTGACGATGCCGGCGATCTCGTGGCCGGGAACCAGCGGGTAGGTCTGGGGACCCCAGTCACCGCGGACGGTGTGGATGTCGGAATGGCAGATGCCGGCGTACTTGACCTCGATCAGGATGTCGTGGGCCCCGAGGTCCCGGCGCTCGATGGTGGTCGGGACGAGTGCTCCGTCAGCGGACGGGGCGGCATAGGCGTTAACGATCAGCATGTGTCTCCAGTGATTCTTGGTGTTCGCCTCATGGGCGGGTGGTGGACCTGTCCAGTAAACAGGGATCCCGCCGCCCGCGGGAGGCCCTGCCGGAACAGGTACTGCCAGTACCCCCTTAGCCGGCCGTGTACTCAAACCGTTCGAGGACGGCGCTGCCTTGGGTGGCCGCGACACCGGTTACACGGCCGGTGAAGCGGGAGTGCGGTGCGGAAACCCAGGTTTCGGGAACCGGCCCGCGCCGTGGCAGGCCTGCTTCATTTCCTCAACGCTGAGGGACATCGCTTCCTTGTTTCCTGTCACTGGACCACAGAGGTGTGCACTCAAGAGTGCCGTTGATCGCCGTCGGCGGTGCTATTCGTTTTCAATGGTTCAAACGCTATTACGCCGGGAGGGCAGTCCTGGCGGTCCCGCCGCCACATCTGCGGACAGGGGAGTGGGCCGTTGCCGCGACCCATCGACAAGCACAATAGCCCGGAATAGCCTTAATCCGTTCGAAGAAAACTGACTCGACGACGACGGAGAGGTGGTCGAGATGGGCACAGAGGAGAACGCTGAACTGGTACGACGCGGTTATGAGGCCTTCAGTGCGGGCGACATGGCGACGCTCCGTGAGTTGTTCGCCGAAGAAGCGGTCTGGCACGTTCCGGGAAACGGCGCGCTCTCGGGCAGGAAGGAGGGACGCGACGCCATCCTGGCCTACTTCGAAGAGCTCGGGAGACGCTCGGGAGGTCAGCTGAAGGTGACCCTCCAGGAAGTCATCGCCGGCGAAAACCACACCGTCGGCCTGCAACATAACCAGGCGGAGAACAACGGCAGGAGCCTGGACACGGACGGCGCAATCGCATTCCAGGTTCGCGACGGCAAGATTATCGAAGGCCGCGAGTTCTACGCTGACACGGCGCAGGGCGACGCGTTCTGGGCCTAGTGCTACCGGGACGCGACGAGTTCTGCTGCGGCCTCGCCTGCGTCCCCGGCGGCGTCTTGCCCGGACGCCGGGCCCGCCGGGGCCTCTGACCTGCGTTCCTTCAGGAGGAAGACCAGACCCAAAGTACATGGCGATCACGGTGCAGACCCAGGGGATGGCGGAGAGGAATCCGGCGCTGAGGTCAAGTACGAGGCTTTGTGGCCGTCGCCGAAGAACTTCACTTCGGGCGCGCGGCAGCACGGCTCAACATGACGCAACCGCCGCTCAGCCGCCAGATCCAGAAGCTGGAGAAAACCATCGGCGTGCAGCTGTTCGAGCGGGACAACCGCGGCGTGGCATTGACCGCCGCGGGATCAGTCTTTCTCGCCGACGCCGTCAAACTTCTCGAACTGGCCGCACAATGGAGTCGTGACTTCCGCTCCCGTCCCCATGGCCCCTCTCGTTGCCCGCGGTCCCTTTGACCTGCGTGCCATCGGAACCGGGCTGACTTTCGCGGCGTCCCTGGGCGAGCTGGCCGCCGCTTTGCGGTTGGCCGGTCCGGGCGGCGCCGCGGTGGTGCAGGCTCCGCCGGGTACGGGCAAGACGACGCTGGTCCCGCCGCTGCTGGCCAATATTGCCGCCGCCGCGCCGGGGACGCCGCTGCCGGACGCTGGTTCCAGGAAGCGTGTGGTGGTCACGCAGCCGCGGCGCGTCGCGGTCCGCTCGGCCGCCCGGCGCCTGGCCACCCTTGACGGCAGCCGGCTCGGAGACCGCGTCGGCTACACGGTCCGGGGCGAACGCCAGACGGGCCCGGGGACCCTGATCGAGTTCGTCACGCCCGGGATCCTGCTGAACAGGCTGCTCACCGATCCGGGACTTGAGTCCGCCGGCGTCGTCATCCTCGACGAAGTCCACGAGCGCGGGCTCGAAACGGACCTGCTCGTGGGCATGCTCGGCGAAGTCCGGCAGTTGCGTGGCGACCTCACGCTGGTCGCCATGTCCGCCACCCTGGATGCCCCGCGCTTTGCCGGCCTCATCGGGGAGCACGACGGCGGCCCGGCGCCGGTCGTCGACTGTCCGTCCGCGCTCTACCCGCTGGAGGTCGAATGGGTTCCCGCGGCCGGTCCCAGGCTGGATGAACGCGGGGTGTCCCGTGCCTTTCTCGACCATGTGGCGGACACGGCCGCGGCCTCGCACGCCGCCGCCCGGGCATCCGGGCAGGACCTCGACGCCCTGGTCTTCGTCCCGGGGGCCTGGGAAGTCTCCTACGTGGCCGCACGCCTTCGCGGCCGGGCCGGCCCGGAGGTCCTGGAGCTGCACGGCCAGTCCGGCCCGGCCGAGCAGGACCGCGCCGTTTCCGGGCGCGGGCCCGGCGCGCCCGCGCGGATCATCGTGTCCACGGGCCTTGCCGAATCCTCACTCACGGTGCCGGGAGTCCGGCTGGTCATCGACGCCGGACTGTCCCGGGAGCCGCGCCGCGACGCCAGCCGCGGCATGTCCGGACTGGTGACTGTGTCCTGCTCCCGGGCCTCCGCGGAGCAGCGGGCCGGACGCGCCGCCCGCCAGGGGCCCGGAAAAGTCGTGCGCTGCTACGACCAAAGGACTTTTGGTGCCGCACCCGCGCATCAGACCCCGGAGATCGCCGTGGCAGACCTGACGGCCGCGGCGCTGATCCTGGCCTGCTGGGGATCGCCGGGCGGACGGGGACTGGCACTTCCGGACGCACCACCGCCGGCAGCGATGGCGGAGGCGGTGGAGGTGCTACGGGAACTTGGCGCCGTGGAACCGGACGGCTTCGCCACGGAGCTGGGCCGCACCCTGGCACGGATCCCG